>NZ_JAVJQP010000063.1:0-3658 GCF_040218875.1 Coleofasciculus sp. D1-CHI-01 | reverse complement strand
CTCGCACTACAAGGATGAGAGCCATTATTGACATTAAGGTTTAAATGCCGAACAGCTTAGTGTCGAAGGCGATCGCATCCTCGACAAATGCCAGGATATCCAGCATATATGTGTCAAAACGAAAGCACTTTATGCAGTTTCAATCGCCCTTTAACCCTTGATTGATAAGGGGGTTCGACTTGTGTATCAAGTCCTAATTAGCTATTCAAGCACCTTCTCATCTTATTCTCATTATCGCTTTAGGGGAATTTTAAAAAGCCGTATTAATCTGATCAATAGGGGCTAGGAGATTTTACTTTATTTACAATGTCGGCATCTTAACCTCCTTGGTGGTATTAGCTTCTGCCCCAGCTAAGACTTAACGACGAGTTGAGAAAACATTCCATGAATAGAACCATTAAAATAACCCTCAGTGGTATTTCCTTGGTTGCCTTACTTTTGGGGACATTGGTTCTAGAAGCGGGTGGCTGGGAAGATTTTAAACTTCAATACTTCTCTCTCACCAAACATTTTCATGACCAAACCCAGGAATTTGATGACCTCCGCAAGCAGAACATTAATCCGAAGGAAAATACCCGCATTGACTTAACTCAACTTCTCGATGGCGGACCGCCTAAAGATGGCATTCCCAGTGTCGATAATCCGCGCTTCGATACCGCCGAAACAACACCGTTTGATCAGGATGAATTCGTCATTGGTGTTGTCGTCAATGGAGAAGCCAAAGCCTATCCTTATGGGATTATGAATTGGCACGAAATTGTCAACGATACAGTCGGCGACACTAACCTAACGGTTTCCTATTGTCCCCTGTGCGATACTATTGTAGTCTTTGACCGAGGGAACACCACCTACGGAGTATCGGGTAAGCTGTATCAAAGTTGTCTAGTGATGTACGATCGCGCCGATGATACCCTTTATGCTCAACCTTGGGCGCTTGGTGTCGTGGGTGCCAATGTTAACCGTTCTCTAAACAGGCTTCCAGCCGTTAAAACGACCTTGGGAGACTGGCTAGCCGAGCATCCCGACAGTAAAATTCTCTCCACGGATACGGGATACAGCCGCGATTACATGGATTATCCCTATGGCAACTATTACACGAATGAAGAGCTTGTATTTCCAGTTCGCAATCAGGATGAACTGACGCTTCATCCCAAAGCCATTATTAGTTATGTTTGGAAGTCAGACGAGCAAACGCCAAAAAACCGTTTCTCCGGTGCTAATCATCAGTTTCCTCACCAAGAACTCGAACAAGTTGGTACAAAAGTGGTAGACTTCAATAATCGGCAAATTCGCGCTCGTTGGGACGATGAGCTGGAAACGGTTATTGTCGAAGAATTAGATGGCACACGGATTCCCAGTTCGACGGCATTTGCTTTTGTGTATCCCGCATTTTTCCCGGAGTAAAACTAGCAGATTCTCATCTTAAATTAAGAAAAAATCGCCCCAGTTAGGTGGGCGCGACATTCTTCATTCCCCCAGGAATTGCGTTAATTGGCAATTAGCAAGGGGTTCGCGTACAACCACGGCAATAGGTGGATGGCTAAACCGGGCGAGTTGATTGAGTACCGCGATATCAAACCCTTGGGGGGGTTTGATATGCTATTATTAATTAGAAAAAATAACTAATTAAGACTCAAGAATTTATGAGTTTAACTCCTGACTTACTAAACCGAATTACGCAAAATCCTGGTCAATGTGGTGGTCGTCCCTGTATTCGAGGAATGCGAATTCGAGTCACCGATATTTTAGAGATGTTGGCAGAAAATGTTAGCATTTCTGAAATTCTAGAAGACTTCCCTGATTTAGAACTAGCAGATATCCAAGCTTGTTTAGTCTTTGCAGCACGACGTACTGATTTTCCTCGACTAACCGCATGAAGATTTGGATCGATGCTCAACTTCCGCCCACCCTGGCAAATTGGTTGACAGAAACCTTTGGTTTAGACGGGAGTGCATTGCGAGATTTAGGGCTGCGGGATGCTCAAGATATCGAAATTTTTGCAGCAGCACGGGCTGAAAATGTTGTGCTTATTACGAAAGACAGTGATTTCATCGATTTGGTCTGTCGTTTAGGCTCGCCTCCTCAAATTTTATGGCTAACTTGTGGCAATGTTACTAACCGCAACTTGCGACAATTGTTGAGAGCAACTTTGCCAGATGCGTTAGAGCAATTGCGCCAAGGGGAAATGATTGTGGAAATTACAAATACTCCTTAAAGGACAGATTGACTAACCTACATCTCCTCTAACCAAGTTTCAATGGCGGAGATTAGATTCGGTTGATTGGGGGGAAAGCCTTTTAACGGCGCTTCTAGGAGGTCGTCGGTGAGGAAGGCAACGGCAATGACCCCGGTGAGTTTTGCACAGAAGGTGATGAGTTCCGGGGTGGGATGTTCGCAGTCGGTGAGGAGGAGGGCGCGGTGGGGGAGGAGTTGGCGGCGTTGTAGTGGTTTGAGGTGGCGGCGCAGTTGGGCAGGGGTGGCGGGTTCCGGGAGGTCTTCCTCGGGACAGGTGGTATCCCAGATGAGTTCGCTGAGGGTGAGGGCGATTTCACTTTCGCGGGTTTCGGTGGCGAGGAGTTGGGCGTTGAGGATGAGGATGGGCTGGTTTTGTAGGGCTTGGGCGAGGTTGATGGGGGCGAAGGTTGTTTCGCTGTTATGGGGGGTTTGGTCGGTGATTTCGGGATGGGGAGTGGTGGGGGGATTGTGCCATGCTTGATAAAAGTCGGGGTAGGGGAGATTTTCGGCACAGTTCAAGATGAGTTTGTAGGATGTCTCGAATCGTCTAAAGTATAGCAATCCTAAATAGGTTGTGGCAATTTTCCATACTGAAATATTTTTGGAAAATCGAATATTTGACCATCAGCAAAAAACTTAAATAACCACTTAACTATTTTAAAATAGCTGCAAAGATGATAAAATTGTCTAATGAAAGTTTTAACTTGCAACCAAATATCTTCGACTAGATTTTGTTCGGGAGCGTTCGGAGCAAATTTCGTACAACTTATCAACCAGTCTTCCTCTGATAAATCTTGATTAATTGTCTTTAAGTATTCTCGAAACTGCTTAGAATCATGGTAAGTTGCACCATCCCAAAATATCGATAATTTTTTCCCGGGTCGCTTCCTTTGTAAATACTCGATGAAATCGATTGTATTTTCGCTGTTTTCACTTTTATATTCTTTGACTATAAACTCTTGGGTTTGATAATCTAAAGCCCCATAATAAGTCTGTCTTTCTTTTTCATTTTTGAGAGGAACTTCTATTCTTACATCTGTTCTTCCCCACGCATAACCTAACCAATCACCCCACAGCAGATGACATTCGTCAAGCATAAGCACCGTCCGGCTTCCAGCTTCTATTTCCGGTTTCCATTTTTCTAGCCTTGCCTCTATTTCTTTTTTTTTAGCTTTGACTAATTCATCATTTTTAGCCGGATTCTTTTTTTGAGTCTTTTTCCAACTCACTTGAGCTTCTTTAAATAAGCTATAATAACTTTGATTGGACTCAAAAAATACATTATACAGCATTTCTCAGTCTAGTGAGGTACAGTAGCAACAATGAGTAAACCATCCTTTGATGTCATCTAAAGAAACTTGGCTAAATGCTTTTTCTATCGCTTTGGCTAAGTCCGGATATGTCCTGGCTTCCATAGCTCGCA
>NZ_JAVJQP010000038.1:0-31523 GCF_040218875.1 Coleofasciculus sp. D1-CHI-01 | reverse complement strand
ATTTACCTATATAAACCCGCCCCGCTCCCATCCCAGATGCGACAGGTTTATTATATTAGTAGGATATCCTAAATGTGAATTAAATCCACCCAGGGAAACCTGCGATCGCGTCTTTCCCTGTCATCTGGGTAGGGTTATTTTTTGCCCGATTGGGGTGGAGAGGGGGCGGGTTTAGATACGTTATTCCCAAAAACCGTTACGTTGGTTGTCAAACCCGCCCCTACAGGATTTACTGTGTCGGGTAAACGTGCGATCGCGCAACTGATGTGACTCACTATTTACCTATATAAACCCGCCCCGCTCCCATCCCAGATGTGACAGATTGATTATATTGGTAGGATATCCTAAATTTCGGTCAAACCACCTCTTCGATGGATAATGAAATACAATCCCCAAAAACACCATCGCCGTTCGATTCGCCTCAAGGGATATGATTATACCCAAACAGGTGCTTATTTTATCACCGTATGTACATGGCAGCGCCAATGTTTATTGGGTGAGGTAGTCAATGGGGAAATGCAACTGAGTCGCTATGGGGAAGCCGTCAACTTTAATTGGGATATCTTACCCAAACGTTACGACGGTGTGCAATTAGATGCTTTTATCATTATGCCCAATCATGTCCATGGGATTATTTTTTTACACGATAGCGGTTGGGAGGGGGCGGGTTTAGATAGGTTATTCCCAGAAACCGCTACGTTGGTTGTAAAACCCGCCCCTACAAAATCTACTACGTCGGCAAAATTCAACCATCAACCCTCGAAAATTTACGGATTACCAGAAATTGTTCGCGGGTTCAAAACCTTTTCATCTCGTCGCATTAATCAACTTCGTTCCCAATCGGGTATCTCTGTATGGCAACGGGGTTATTATGAACATATCATCCGCCACGAAGAATCATTAACCGCTATTCGTGACTATATCCTGAAAAATCCCTGGAATTGGCAAAACGATGATTTGCATCCTGAGAATCTCCAGAGTTGGGATGAATCTCGTCCTCTGGTATTTGAATCTCAGGGTAAATATCAGACTCAGGTTATTGTCAGATAAACGTGCGATCGCTTATGTTATATACTCCTCTACATGGGATTATTTTTGGCACGATTAGGTGGAGAGGAGGGCGGGTTTAGATAGGTTATTCCCAAAAACCGTTACGTTGTTGGTAAAACCCGCCCCTACAGAATTTGCTGTGTCGGGTAAATGTGCGATCGCGTCTTTTCCTGTTGAACGATTTTGCTCCGGATGAGTAGCTAGTTACCTCGAATCCTAAAGGTACAAACATCTACCCAAAGCAATCAGCGTTCAACTATGACTCGTATTCACCCCTATTTTATCCCCGCGATCGCAGGACTGATTATTGCTGGTGTTGGTGGCTGGGGTTGGCTGGCTGCAAATAGTAAAGGAATTCCTGACAACCCTGTCGAAACGTCTTCTCCGTCATCCTCTCCTCCACAAGCCAATCCTGACTCAACCACCTCACTTATCGCCCAACCAGATTCGTCTATTGTCCCAGAGGTGAATCCAGCCTCGACTCCTCAACCCACTGATACTGTCAAAACCATAACCCTGAATATTTATCGCACTGACAGTCAATGTGAAACCCTTATCCCTAAACCCGTTGCTGTTGCAGCAGAAACTCCGGTAACGGCGTCTGTGGGAAACGTTGTCGCCCAAGTGAGTTCGGGGGATTTGGATTTAGCGGGTTATCGCGTAAATCTCAATAATGGTATCGCTACCATCGATTTGCGCTTATCTCCAGATTCCCAGCGTCAATTTGTCTCCCTCTCGATATGCGAACAATTGGCATTATTTGGTGGTATCCGCAAAACCTTGGTAGAAAACCCGCGACTAAATATTCAAGATGTTCGCTTTACAGATAAAGGACAAGACATTGTTTTTTAAGGGTCATTTGTCATTTGTCATTGGTCATTTGTCATTCGTTATTGGTCATTTGTTGAAGATGACTTGCACTTTAATCGGGGCGGGTTTAGTTATATCAGGGTGACAACCAAATGTTAATGGTAAAACCCGCCCCTACAACAGACGTTCCAATTGCTACCCCATCTCCCCCATCTTCCCCATCTTCCCCAGCTTCCCCAGCTTCCCCATCTTCCCCATCTCCCCCAACTTCCCCAACCCCTCCACCCCTCATCCGGCGTCAATCGCTACAATCTAAAAGAATATGAGCTTAAGATTACCGTAATTGCCATGATTCCTACAGTTATCGAACAATCGGGTCGCGGTGAACGCGCCTTTGACATCTACTCTCGTCTGCTGCGGGAACGGATCGTTTTTCTGGGACAACAGGTTGATTCAGATTTGGCTAACCTAATCGTGGCTCAACTCTTGTTCCTCGAAGCCGATGACCCCGAAAAAGACATATACCTCTATATCAACTCCCCAGGCGGTTCTGTAACCGCAGGAATGGGGATTTACGATACCATGAATCAAATCCGTCCCGATGTCTGCACCATCTGTGTGGGTTTGGCGGCGAGTATGGGTGCATTTCTGCTGAGTGCTGGAGCGAAGGGTAAACGGATGAGCTTACCTCATTCCAGAATTATGATTCACCAGCCTTTAGGCGGCGCTCAAGGACAGGCGAGTGATATTGAAATTCAGGCAAAAGAAATCCTGTATCACAAACAACGGCTGAATCATCTTCTGGCTGAACATACCGATCAACCCCTAGATCGAATTGCTGAAGATACAGAACGGGACTTCTTTATGTCAGCCGAGGAAGCCAAGGACTACCGCTTAATTGATCAAGTGATTAATCGGCGTCCTTCCGCCGCCCGGACTCCCGCGACGGTGGGCTAGCCTAATTTAATGAAACCCGTCCCTACACATCGGTCGGGGCGGGTTTTGAACAAACGTTATCATCAATAAACCCGCCCCTACTTTCCTCAAATCTGATTAGTCGGGTGTCGGTTCTAATTCGAGATGATGCAAGAAGTCGAGTAACTCTTCATCGGTTAACAACTGACGCGATCGCTTACCATAAGTTTCGACGAGGTAATCTCGTCCCTGTTGATTCGTCCACCCTAGCCGTCTGAGTTCCACATTGGTTCGGGCAAGAATTTCGGAAAAGTCAATGGGTGTTTCGGATGTGGGTTGAGTCTGGATATCGGGTTCAGCTTCGTTTTGTGCAGGTGCAGGAGATGGGGGTGGTGTTGATTCTGGCTCTAACGACGATTGAGTGACTCCCACTGGGGTTGGTGTCTCTTCCTTCAACAGAGGTGTCTGTGATGCTGATACGTCTTCCGTTAAGGAGGGCGGTTCAACTGTCTCAGGAAACGTTACTGTCGGTTCAGGGGGTGGACTGGGTTTTGTCTCAGGTGGGGAAGGTGGTTCAACTGTCTCTGGGAGAGGTTCCGTCGGTTCAGGGGGTGGACTGGGTTTTGCCGATATTGGGTGGGTATCGATTGGACTAGGACTTGGAGTATCTTCAACCTCAGGTGTTGATACCATCCTTTTTGCCGCAAAAGTGGAAGCCGAGTTAGGAATCGACTCAGGGGATGAGGGAATCTTAGCAGCCGCCACTGACGTTTGGGTGTGGCGATGAGGTGGAGATGTTTCAGTGTCCGTAGAACTCTCCCGATCCACCGCTAAAACAGTTATCGCTCGAAGTCTTGCTTGGTCTTCTGCTAGTTCCACCGTTTGAGCCGCAGCTAGACCGGTTGATCGGGTTACGCCATCAATTTCCACACTGACGCGCACGATATACTGACCGTGATCGATGGCTAACAGATCACTGATCAGGCTCCCTTGAGGATAAGAAACTCGGAATTTATTCAATGTAGGATTCATAAAACTTGACTCAACGCGGTACATGGACAGGGTACATTTTGGACAGTTGGCATAGACAGCGACAGTCGTATTAGTACGATGAGAGCCTGTCTGCACAAACATGTAACATAATGTTACATAGACCCGAACCACAGTCCTGGGGCTTGGGAAACTCCCTAGGACAAGAAGGGGTAAGTGCAAGCTACCCTTTAATCAACGGCGATTTAGTACAAATTTACCAATTCTTGGCGTCTGTTGCACTTCGGCACATCAACAGACATTTAACGCCACAAATGCATAACTTTTGACAGTTGACTTCCAAGGTAGGGGCACGAGAATCTACAATAATGACATACTGTCCCAGTTGAGTGTAACTCACCTACTCCGGCAAGGAAGCCCCCATTGTAATCTGTGATTCAACGCGGGGAGGAATTGCCAGTCGGTTAAAGTTTGAATTATACTCATTTTCGTGAGTTTTGGATAAACGTGAAGCAAGTATTGACAATAGTTGTAAGACTTCAACCCACCGAAGAGCAACAAGGGCTGCTCATGGAAACGGCGGGAAGTTTTGCTGCCGCTTGTAACGCGATAAATGCCACAGTTAACCCAAAGCTAACGAATCGAGTTTGCCTGCATCGGGACGGGTATTGGTATGTGCATATACAACTCAAAAGTGAGCCGCCCAAACCGATTAAATCAAACATTGTGATTGGGGTAGACTTGGGACGCAGGGAGATAGCGAAAACCAGTACAGATAAAGGATGGGAGGGAAAGCAACTAAACAAGACCCGAGATAAATACACTAGAGTGAGAGCTTCTCTACAAAAGAAAGCAACCCAAGGCACAAGGACAACAAGGCGAAGATGCCGGACTGTCTTGAAACGGTTATCGGGGCGCGAGAGAAGATTTCAGAAATGGATAAACCACAATATCAGTAAATCAATCATAGAAGAAGCAAAGGCATTAAAGTCGGCGGTGGCGATTGAAGACTTAACCGGAATCCGGGAACGAACAAATGAAAAACCCAGGACAAAGAGCGAAAGAAGACGGTCAAATTCCTGGGCATTCTATCAGTTAAGGATATTCCTAGAGTACAAAGGAATAAAAGAAGGGATTGAGATGATCGCCATACCGCCAGCCTATACCAGCCAGACCTGTCATTGTTGCTTGCATATTGGACAGAGAACTAACAAGCAGTTTAAATGCACAAACTTGGTGTGTGGATGGCTAGGGGATGCGGACTTTAATGGAGCAAAAATGATTGAGTTATGGGGCTGTGCAGTAAACCAGCCTGGAGGCTCGGAACTATTGTCCTGTGCAATAGAACCAGGGCTACTAAAAGCCCATACCTGACGAGCCTAAGACCTACATGGTCTACGTTATGCCCAAGAGTTAAAGTTCCTACCTTGGGGTGTGTGCCAGCCCTGAGCTGCTAGAACTTCAGCATTAAACAGGTGTACAGGGTTAAGCCAGTGTGCTGGAGAAAGTACCGAGGCATAACATTGGCAAGGCAAACGTTACCCCAGTTAAATGGGAGCGCCCTTCACGTGAGCGTATTGCCACTAGGCAAATTCAAGTAAACGCCGGATCAAAGAAAAAGGATTGTTGGATGGAATTTTCAATCGCTACATTACTCTCCAATTTGACCGATGACAAGTCAGTCGCCCCCAAAGTTTTAGAGAAGAAACTGGGGTGTCAGGACTCCGAAAGTCTGAACAAACTCCAGATTGCTCTGGATGTGCTGGAGAAAGTGGGCATTTTGGAAAAAGAACGAGGTCGATATCGACGAGTCTATGAAGAAGATGTGGTCGAAGCCAAACTGCGCTGCTCCAGTAAAGGATTTTGCTTTGCCATTCAAGATGTTGAAGGCGCTGATGACATTTACATTCAAAAGAATCATCTAAGTAGCGCTTGGAATGGCGATCGCGTTTTGGTGAAAGTGACCAAAGAAGGGAGTCGTCGCCGTTCTCCAGAAGGACAGGTACGCTTGATTCTCGAACGAGTTAATCCCTCGGTACTTGCCCGAGTCAGACAGGCTGAAGATGGCAGTTATCACGCCGTCCCTCTGGATGACCGCCTGCTGTTTGAACTGAATTTACGACCCAATAGCGCCCCCCTAGAAGAGGCGGTGGAGCATCTGGTTCATGTGCAAGTTCTGCGCTATCCCCTGGGACAAAACCCCCCTCAAGGTAAAGTGGCTCGCATCTTAGGGAGTGATGCCGAAGACGCCGCTGATACGGATATTGTCTGTTGTAAACATGACCTACGCCGTCAGTTCCCCGATTCCGTACTGCCAGCGGTTGAAGCCTTACCCGACTCCCTCGGCAAAACAGACTTAAAAAAGCGCCTGGATCTGCGTAAATGGCTGACGATGACGATAGAAGACGAGTCAGGCTCCCCAGATAGCGCCATTGCCGAAAATGCCTTTACCCTAGAAAAAACCAAGACCGGAAATTGGCAGGTGGGCATCCATATCGCCGATGTCGCCCATTGGATACCCCTAGACTCACCCCTGGATAGAGAGGCACGAAAGCGAGGAACGGCTGTGTATTTGGGAGATACGGTTCTCCCCCTGCTGCCGGAAAAACTCCTATCTCAAGTGTCCCTGATTCCCGGTGAAGATCGCTTAACCCAGTCCGTGCTGCTCACGTTAACGGACTCTGGACAACTGGTTGAATTTGAAATTCAACCGAGTGTCATCCAAGTGGATCACCAACTCAGTTATGAACAGGCACAGGCGTTGTTGGGCGGACATGAAGAGAGCGAACCCGAACTCGCACCGATTGTAGACAAACTCAAGGAACTCTTCTTCAGCTTATCTCCAGCACTCAGAGCCGTGCGACAGCAACGGGGCGCGTTTGAATTGAATGGAACACTGCCCAAAGAAGCCATTGCGCGAGCCATTCCCCACAGTAAAGATGAAGGACGCCAAGGGGCGATCATGGTTTCGGGTTCTATGCCCTTGCGATCGCTCCTAGGAGAATTGATGGTACTGGCAAATCAAGTGGTAGCGTCCCATTTGCACGCCTTATCCTTGCCAGGGATTTATTGTGTTCATCCAACTCCCGATTTAGAACAACTGGAAGATTTACTCAAGTTAGCCAACAATTTGGGACTGGATGTCGAGCAATCCTTGGAGGAGGATGTCACGTCCCAAGATTATCAGCGATTGACCCAACTCTTGGCGAAATCAACGGCTGCTAAAGTTCTGAATCACTTACTTGAGGGAACCTTAAAACCGATCGCCTATAGTTCTAAGCCTGGATTACACTTTGGTTTAGCCTTGGATACCAGCTATTGCCATAGTATCTCCCCCGTATGGCGCTATGGAGATTTATTTGTCCAACGGGTCTTAGAATACACCTTTAGTGAAGGACGCGATCGCCGTACCACGCGGTCGAAAGATCGGGTGAATCTCCACCATAGTAGCGCCCATGGCAACATTAACTGGAATGTTTTACCCCCTGACACTCAACAGGAGTTAGAAAGTCAATTAAGCACCTTGGTTCCCCATCTCAATGACCGGGAAAAACTCACCGAAGATGCCGAGATTGATTTAGAGGGCTTGAAAAAAGCCGAGCAAATGAAAGAACGCACAGGTCATGTCTTCAGTGGTTTGATTACAGGCGTGCAATCCTATGGCTTCTTTGTCGAAATTGAAGACTTGTTGGTGGAAGGATTGGTTCACGTCAGTTCCCTGAAAGATGACTGGTACGAATATCGCTCTCGTCATGCTTGTTTAGTCGGTCGGAAAAACCGCACGGCGTATCGATTGGGCGATCATGTCGAAGTTCAAGTCAAGAGTGTGGATTATTACCGTCAACAAATTGACTTGGTAACCGTTAGTGGTGGTAGTGTGGCAAGTAACGAAGATTTAGAAGATTAAATTTCTGGTCATTGGTCATTTTAACCGGGCAAAAGATAAAGGACTAATGGCAACGGACAACGGACAAAGGACGAATGACCAATGACTACCTGGTACACTCTTAATCTTGTCGATGTTCTCAAACAGCTTAATACCGATGCCGCCATCGGGTTAAGTGAGAACGAGACTCGTCAACGTCAGGACATCTACGGACTCAATGAGTTAACTGATCGCCCCCTGGAAAGTCCCTGGAAAATTCTCTGGGAGCAGTTTACCGCCACCGTTGTGGTGGTGTTGATTGTGGCGGCGGTAGTTTCGGCGGTATTGGGTGAATATAAGGACGCGATCGCGATTTTCGCCATTGTGGTATTTAATGCCATCCTCGGCTTTCGCCAAGAATACCAAGCCGAACGTGCGATCGCGGCGCTGAAAAAGCTGGCGGTTCCTACGGTTAAAGTGCGTCGCGATGGCATCCTGGAACAACTATCCGCTCGTGAACTGGTTCCAGGGGACATCGTTATCCTAGAATCTGGGAACTTAGTCCCGGCGGACTGTCGGCTGCTCGAAAGTAGCAACCTCCGCACCTCAGAAGCCTCCCTCACCGGGGAATCTGAACCCATTGATAAATTTGCCCAACGGATTGCCACGGCGAATCTACCTTTGGCAGAGCGACAGAATATGGCGTATATGGGTACAGTAATTAGTTATGGGCGGGCATTAGCGGTAGTCACCGACACAGGCATGAAGACGGAACTGGGTCAGATTGCCAAAGCAATTCAGGGGATAGAACGAGATGCTACCCCCCTCCAGCAACGGTTAGACCAACTGGGATGGGTATTAGCGATCGCGATTTTAATTTTAGTCCTGGTTATCTTTGGGTTGGGACTACTCCAGGGCGAATCAGTGCGCTTAATGTTCCTCATGGCAGTCAGTTTAGCCGTAGCGGCGATTCCCGAAGGATTACCCGCTGTCGTCACCATCGCCTTAGCTTTGGGCGCTCAACGGATGCTGAAACAACGAGCCTTGATTCGGAAATTACCCGCTGTAGAAACCTTGGGTTCAGTCACCACGATTTGTTCAGACAAAACCGGTACCCTCACCCAAAATCGGATGACGGTTACTCGTCTGGATATGATTGGGCATCAAATTGAGTTAACCATGCCAGAACTCGATGAGTTAATGATGCCCTCGGAGAAGAATGAACAGTCGAAGCGGTTAAAAGCAGAACCCACCGCCGCCTTGCTACTCACGGCTGCTACTTTGTGTAATGATGCGATCGCAGAGTTTCATCTGGAGCAATCCAACCCCATTCAGGTTCTCGGAGATCCCACAGAAACCGCTCTGATTGTTGCCGCCACCCGTTTTGGTTTATGGAAAACGGATATAGAACATACCTTTGAGCGGATAACCGAGGTTCCTTTTGACGCTGAACGAAAGCGGATGACTACGGTTCACGAACTTCCCACCGCCAAAGACACACTTCCCGATGAGCTAAGTTGGCTTAAGCCTTGGGAATTACTCTTTGATCATACGCCTTATATTGCCTTTACCAAAGGTGCCGTTGATAGTCTTTTAGAGATTTCTAGCCAGATTTGGTTCAATGATCAGATTACCCCCTTAAACGATAGTTGGTATGAAAAAATTTCTCATGCCAACAACCAACTCGCTGAAAATGGAATCCGTGTCCTCGGTATCGCCGTTCGTCCTGTAGAATCTCACCTCCTCGCCACACTTCCCCTAGAACGAGACGAGGATATTCTCGAAAAAGACCTGATTTTTATCGGTATGATTGGCATGATCGATCCGCCGCGCCCGGAAGTCAAACAGGCGGTTCTAACGTGTCAAAAAGCCGGAATTCGCCCGATCATGATTACCGGCGATCACCCCTTAACCGCTCGCCATATTGCCTCAGAAGTGGGTATTTCTACCAATGGTTTAATGTTAACAGGTCAGGATCTCGCCAAACTGTCAGTATCAGAGTTAAGCGAAAGAGTCGATGAAGTGTCTGTTTATGCTAGAGTTTCGCCACAGAACAAATTAGAAATTATCCAAGCCCTGCAAAACCGGGGACATGTTGTAGCCATGACAGGGGATGGCGTCAACGATGCACCCGCTTTAAAAAAAGCCGAGATTGGTGTGGCAATGGGGTTGACGGGTACAGATGTGGCGAAAGAAGCCGCCGATATGGTGCTGTTAGATGATAACTTTGCCACGATTGTAGCAGCGACTCAAGAAGGACGAGTCATTTACGATAACGTCCGCAAGTTTATTAAATATACATTAACCGGGAATTGTGGTGAACTGTGGGTAATTATATTAGCGCCATTTTTAGGGATGCCTTTACCGCTGCTTCCCTTACAAATTCTCTGGATTAATTTATTAGCTGATGGATTGTTAGCCTTGGCATTAGGCGTCGAACCAGCGGAGCCGAATATCATGTCCCGTCCACCTCATAATCCCCAAGAGAGTGTCTTTAGTCGGGGAGTGGGTCGAGATATCGTTTGGATTGGGTTACTGCTGGGACTTGTTTTATTAGTTGTCGATTATCACTATTGGTTTACAGGTCAAGCGGCGTGGCAAACGATGGTATTTAGTATATTGGCATTTTCCCGCATCGGTTTAGCGCAAAGCATGAGATCGGAGCGAGAATCCATATTGACTTTAAATTTACTGTCCAATAAGCCTTTGTTAGGCGCGGTTATTTTAACCTTTTTATTACAACTGGCGGTGGTATATGTCCCCTTCTTACAGGATATTTTTAATACCACAGGGTTGTCACTGTATGATTTAGGTATCAGTCTCGCCATGAGTACGATTGTGATTTGGGCAATGGAGTTAGATAAAGGGTTGCGTCGATATAAAAAAGCTAAATCATGAATTCCCTGTTCCCTGAAAAATCAAACCAATTTGCCCACGAGATTACCCTATAAAGGAAACGTGTTTGCGCCTTCTGTAGGGGCGGGTTTGACTGCTAACTGATGCAACTCACTATTTAATTCGCTAAACCCGCCCCGATCGCATCCCAGACGAGAACAGATTTATGATGTTGGTAGGATGCCCTGAGTAGGCATAATTGTTTGGCACGATTGGGGTGGAGAGGGGGCGGGTTTAGATACGTTAATTCCTACAACCGTTACGTTTTTGCTAAAACCCGCCCCTACAGATTTAATTATCGATAAGCAGGTTTTATTTAATATAAAATTAAACAGATTTCAGATTACTTCCCTGCTTCCCCTTTTTCCGTAACGTCCACATCAAGCTTTTGGAATTCCCCCGCTTTAGGTACATCTGCTTTCATTTTCAGTTCACCTAACCCCCCTACATTCACACTAACTTCTAAGGATACATTTTCCGTGGGAATCTCTTTTTCAATAACCCGTTTGCTAGCAATTTGCATCACATTGACAGCGCGATCAACAGCCGTCGTTATCGCCTCCTCAGACAGATCTGATGCTTTATCTTGAGTAGCATTAACTACCTGTTCTTTAACCTGTTGTCCTTTTTCTTCCAGCGTATGAGTGACTTGGTTCACTACATTTTCCCCTTTCTCTTGAATGTTTTGCAAATCCATACCTATCTGTTTAGCTTAGTAAAACTATTGAGCCTAGTATAAGGCTTGTACTTCTGTTCTACCTCATCCTAGAGTTATAGTATCTGTCCGGCTATAATCCAGTGCGCCCTAGTACACCTTTACACCTTGGTAATATGGACAGCTTATCACTTGCCTTATCTAGGCGCTGAATTGTTGAATACGAATATGCCATGGAACAAGTGGAGTTAAAAAGCGTCTATATTTCCTGAATAGTTACTTAAAAAGTATTCTAGAATGCCAATAAAATTAAAAGCATCTAAATATATTATCTTTATGTTTGTCACCCTTGTCAGCTACACTATTTCCATGGTTAAATTGCCCCCCAGCATTGGAGAAGTCGAGGCAGAAAGGGTAGAGCAAAAAGAACAAACAAGTCAATCCAACCCAACCCAATTTATAGCTGACTCTATTAAAATTGCCCAAGGTTCGCCACCAGCAAGCCTAAACGCACCAACTATTCCCGAATCGGTTGAAATCGTTTCCGATGGCACACAACTGCAATGGGAATGGCAAGGAGAGATGTATAGCATTAACGTTAATGAGCTAAACGTGCGGCTGATGAATAGCGTCGATCCGGAAACCTACAATCCGGTTGAAAAACTCATGAGGGGTCAACGTTTCGTCAGAGATAGCATCAGCGTTGATCCCCAAACAGGTAACATTGCTGTTGGCGTAGTTCTCGATTATTTTGCCGCGACAAATTTTAGTGCCGTTTTCATTATCGATCCCCAACCGGGTGCTTACGCCATCTATCCAGTCCAAGTACCAGGTTCTCAACCTTTACCGGATGAATTTTCTACCTATTCGTTGGATACAATTGGCTATGTGAGGTTCTTGGATGGGGACTTATTAATCAAGCATGGAGATGCATCGGGTACGACAGCACTATTAGTGTTCAAACCAGCCAATACTCCAGCGATGGACTATGCAGGTTGTGTTGATCTAGAGATTGGCGAAAGCCGTAGCGTGTGTCCAAAAAATTAATAGAGACGGCGGCGAGGAGGAAGTCACAGCTACACAAATGTATGCGAAGCATTCCCGAAGGGTAGTCCGCCTGCGCGGACTCGGTTATAAAGGGGAATATGAAATTTGAAAGCCCATAACTCTCAAGACATTCACCCTGTAGGGGCGGGTTTAGCCGTTAAAAAGATGGGCTTACCGATAACATTTCAACAAAACCCGCCCTTGCCTAACCTTAAATTGAATGAATTAACTGTTCTTGAGTCACCCAAGTCCCATGAAACCCATAAGGAACACGTTGAGGCATCAAAACCCGCGCCACAGGTTCAGCCGTCAAGTCTTGAGCATTCAGCACCACCAGTTCAGAGGTGTCTGAATTCTCATCGTGGACTAACGTGACTAGCCAGCCATCATCTTCAGCCGTACCATTCGGACGTGGCGCAAATACCGCCTCACCGCCATAACGTCCCGCCCCATAGTTGTAAACTTGAGACGTGTCCTTGTCAAAATCATACTTAATCACACCCTCAAACAACGGCATCGGATTATCTGCCATTTTTGCCGTGTAACCATAGCGCATTTTGCGCCCCATTAGCTGTTCATTGATACGGGGGAAATCCGAGATGCGCTCATCTAATGGCTTTTCCTGTACTTTACCTGTGCGAAGATTAAACCGCCACTGATACAGCCGAGCTTTATCCGTCCCAGCTTCACCTCCAGTCTCTTCAGAAGAGGTTAATACCGTCGTTGAATTCATCCGACAGGCAATCAGCACCACCTCATCCCCTTCCTGGTAGGCATTCAGGGTATGGAAAACAAAGCAGGACGGACTTTCAAACCAACGGATACTGCTATTATCACCGTGACGGGGAACAATACCAAATCGACTGGGACGTTCGGGTTTAAACTGAAGCATTGGTTCTCCCTGGGGGTTAAACACCATCGGCAGATCCATAAACAGGGTGTAATCTTGGGTAATGGCGAAATCGTGCATCATCACCGGTTCTGGCAAGTCAATTGGCACAGTACGCACCAACTCACCCGATCGCGAAACAATGCTGTAGGTTAAGAACGGTGGCTGCATGGGTGAGTAGCCAAAAAATATCATTTCGCCCGTGACTGGATCAATTTTGGGATGCGCCGTGAAGGGAGAGGCTAACTTGCCCTCGAACGTATAAGCACCAATCGTCTCTAACTCCGGAAGCTTAATCGCGTAGGGTTCCCCCCCTTCCCACAGCGCCAGAAAATGACCCGCGTGCCAGATAACAGAGGTATTCGCAACATTTTTAATCGAAGGTGGGGAATTCTCGTCCTTGGGAGGTTCCATTAACCCTGTCCAGATAGCATGACCCGCTTCTCGCTCTTTCTCAAACCCTGGAGTCCGGACATAGCGATCGCGGTAAGATGCTTTACCATTACTAATCTGCACCCCATGTAACATCCCATCGCCATCAAACCAGTGATAGTGACCAATAGGGGGAAACTGAGGATTCGGACCATTGCGGACAAACATCCCCGATAAATCGGCAGGAAGTTCACCAATGATGGTTAGTTCATCAGTAGTGATTTCGTCCTGTACTGGGGCAAAATTCCCCGCTAAAAAAGGATTGACGGCTGTTTTATTCATCCTGTTCACTTAAGTTGTTACCTACAATTGAGGGAAAAAATTCCCACTATCATTCATTGTGTCTTGCCAATCGAAACTTAAAAGGGCTGCTGAAGCAAGCACAAGCAAAAATGACAGTCTCTTTCCCCTGTTCCCTGTTCCCTACTTTGGATAAGGATTGCCATGCCTAAGTCTATGGATAGAAGAGTCTTTCTGCGAAAAAGTGTTAATTTACTGGGGTTCGTGGGATTGTCCCTAGTCGGTTGCAGTTCGGCGAATCACGATTCCACGTCCACAGACTCGCAAACCCCATCAGATACAACGACGATGAACCTGGAAAGTCAAGCCTTTGACGCCAACGAGATGATTCCTTCCCAGTACACTTGTGATGGAGAGGAGATTTCTCCTGAACTCCACTGGGATGCACCCCCCACAGGAACCCAGAGCCTGGCTTTAATTGTCGATGACCCCGATGCGCCTGGGCAAACCTTTGTGCACTGGGTTGTCTATGATATCCCCCCAGAAACTCGCCAGTTACCTCAAGGAATTCCGGCGCAAGAGCCACTACCGAAGGGCGGGACTCAAGGTAAGAATGATTTTGGTAATTTAGGGTACGGGGGTCCATGTCCTCCCAGTGGTATCCATCGCTACTTTTTTAAACTCTACGCCCTTGACCGCACACTGAAATTAGACGCAGGTGCAACCAAACAGCAGCTTCAAGCGGCGATGAGTGGTCATATTCTGGCAAATGGAGAACTGATTGGACGCTATGCACGTACTTAGGGTTTGCTGCACAACTCCAAAACCCTTATCTATCAAGGCTTTGAGTAGCATGGACATTGGCTCATTTTCAAGGACATAAGGTAAAACCCTTTCATACCCTTGCACCGCTATCAGGGAAAATGAATCATTGCTCCCCCAGCTCCCCCAGCTTCCCCAGCTTCCCCTGCTCCCTACCCCACCACAAGACTTATTCAGCAGACCCTACTTCATTAGCTTAAAGTTATGGGTTTTCTCTGTTACAATCCTCTTTGTTCAAAACTTTTGCTGGAAAACTGGCACTGAACCCTATCTATTTGCCTGGTGAGGATATCCTGATGTCTAGCTCTGGTTGGCGTAAACCAAACACATTACACTCAATCGCGACGAGAAGATTAGCTGTGTCCAAGCCGACTCTATTTCTGATGAGTAGCCTATTCGTCACTGGGCTGACGATAACCCTAACGCCTGTGGCGGGGGCTAGTCAACCCCAGCTATTTAGCCAGCTACAGCCGGAACAACAGCGGCTGCGTGAGTTACTCCGCCAAGGGCGAGACTTAGTGGATGCGGGAAATTATGCTCAGGCGATCGCAACCTATCAACAAGCGGCTAATCTAGATCGAGATAATGCCAAGATTTTCTCCGGAATCGGTTATCTCCAGGCGCGTCAGGGGAACTTCCGAGAAGCGGCTAGGGCGTATCAACAGGCAATTGCCCTGGAGCCGAATAATGCAGAATTTCAGTATGCTCTCGGTTACAGTTTAGCCAATGCCGAAGAGAATGCAGCAGCAGCAGAGGCTTATCGTCAAGCCCTCAGACTTGAACGTAATCATATTAACTCCTATTGGGGATTAGGCGTTGTCCTCCTGCGTCAAAAGGACTATGACGGAGCCATCCAAGTTTACCGCCAAGTCATCAGTCTTCAACCCAAGAATGCTCAGGCACACCAGTTACTCGGTACCGTTTTTCTCCAGCAGGGGCGTCCCCAAGAGGCGATTAAAGCACTCCAACAAGCCGAATCCTTAGCGCCTCTGGATAGTAATATTCAGCTTACATTGGGCATGGCTTGGTTAACTCAGGGTGATATCGACACCGCACTGAAGGTTTTTGACCGAGCGGCAAAATTAGAACCGAATAATAGTCAAGTTTATCTGCAAATTG
This sequence comes from Coleofasciculus sp. D1-CHI-01, assembly GCF_040218875.1. NCBI lineage: Bacteria > Bacillati > Cyanobacteriota > Cyanophyceae > Coleofasciculales > Coleofasciculaceae > Coleofasciculus > Coleofasciculus sp. D1-CHI-01. Next base: position 15,794 of record NZ_JAVJQP010000038.1, on the reverse strand, counting down.
GCAAAATCCTCCAAGCTCAAGAAGATTTTGTCGGTGCATTGAAAGCCTTTCAAAGAGCCGTGGCGGTTCAATCAGACTTAGTTGAAGCTCAAGCCGCTATTGGTGATATTTTACTCACCGAGGAAAATTACTTAGAAGCCATTGTCGCCTATCGACGCTTAATTGAAATTGCCCCCCAAGATGCCCAAGCCCACTATAATTTAGGATTAGCATTAAAAGGACGAGAGCGCATAGCAGAAGCGATTACCTCTGTGGAAAAAGCGCGTGATCTCTTCCGGCGTCAGGACAATCGCGATGGAGTCAAGAAAGCCGAATCATTGCTGCGAGATTTAAAGAAAGCGCGACGTTGAACTAAGTTTAATGTCACTGACTTAAGGCTGGTGGGCAATGCCCACCCTACTAGGCTGGCAAGCTTAATTTGATAGATTAGATTCGATTTGTAGTAAGCGATGCGGGTCACATATTCTGTTTGGTTTCCTGTCGTCAACCCAATCTACAACTTATTGCACTATTTTAGCTGTACTACGCTAGTAATAAGTGATGCAAGCGCTGATGGCGCTAAAGCGCAACTACAAACCTAGCTTAAGTGCATTGATATATTGTCTCGAGATTCCTGTACACGTTGCCAAACTTGATCGACTAAATCTGGACGATCTGCATCAAACCATTGAATGTCTGGATACGCCCGAAACCAAGTTCGCTGACGCTTGGCAAATTGTCGCGTATGCACAACTATTAACGCTTTTGCCTCAGATAAAGATATATCACCCGCTAAATAGTGTTTCATTTCCCGATACCCTAAGGTATCTAAAAGCGGCAAATCCCAGCCATATTTATCCACCAATGTTTTCACCTCTTCTATTAATCCGGCTGTCACCATCATTTCGGTGCGCTGGGTAATACGGCGGGTGAGGGCGTCAGCGTCTTGACATTGCAAACCAATTTGAAGAATGGGATAATTCGGCGGATTTTCCCCTTGCTGCTCGGATATGGGGCGTCCGGTGATGTAAAATACTTCTAATGCCCGTAATGTTCTCACTTGATCATGGGGATGAATTTTCTCAGCCGCAATGGGATCGACTTGTTGTAAAAATCTATAGCATTGAGTTTGACCCAAACCAGAAAGCTGCGATCGCAAGTTTTCATTGGGGGCGACTCTGGGAATCTTTAATCCCCGGACTATGGCTTTAATATACAAGCCCGTACCCCCCACCAGTAATAGGGGCGAATGGAGAGATGTCATCAATTCCTGGGCTTGTTCCTGATAGTCGGCTACGGTTAATGTTTCGGTGGGAGCGCAAATATCAATCAAGTAATGGGGGACTAACTGTCGTTCGGCGACTGAAGGTTTAGCTGTGCCAATATCAAACTCTCGGTAAACTTGACGGGAATCCGCGCTTAATATTACGGTATTTAATCGCTGCGCTAATTCTAACGCCAGCCCCGACTTTCCCGTCGCCGTCGCCCCACATATCACAATCAGTTGGGGATGTTTGTTATAGTTCATTGTTGATTGTTCATTGTTGATTGTTCATTGTTGATTGTTCATGGTTCATTGAAACAATTCTTCTCTCCCCTATCTCCCCCCTCTGCCTCTCTGCCTCTCTGCCTCTCTACCCCTCTGCCCCTCTGCCTCTCTACCCCTCTGCCCCTCCGCTCCCCTGCCCAATCCCAAGCAAGGTCTATCCCCTCTATAAATATCTCTTCAGACTACTCTGTAGCCGCCTGTAACCCTTTTGTGTTAAAATTTTCGAGTGTTTTGCCATTTTAAAGCATATAAACCGCTGAAAGCGTTTACTGGAGAATCCCTGATATGACAAGTAGTTACAGTGCCGATCAGATTCAAGTCTTAGAAGGTCTCGAAGCGGTACGCAGACGTCCGGGAATGTACATCGGAACTACCGGTCCACGGGGACTCCATCATCTAGTTTACGAGGTTGTAGACAATTCGATCGATGAGGCGCTGGCTGGCTATTGTACTCATATCGAAGTTGACTTCAACGCCGATGGTTCCGTTAGCGTTACCGACGATGGACGGGGTATTCCCACCGATACTCATTCTAAGACCGGCAAATCAGCATTGGAAACCGTAATGACGGTGCTGCACGCGGGCGGTAAGTTTGGCGGCGGTGGTTATAAAGTGTCGGGCGGATTGCACGGGGTTGGGGTTTCTGTCGTCAACGCCCTGTCAGAATGGGTAGACGTTACGGTTTGGCGAGAGAAACAGGTTCATACCCAGCGCTACGAACGCGGTATTGCCATGGGTGATTTGGCGGTTAAACCCAGTAAAGAAAACCGCACGGGAACCTCGGTGACGTTCAAACCCGACACGCAAATCTTTACCAATAGCATCGAGTTTGACTACAGTACGGTAGCAGGGCGACTGCGAGAACTCGCCTATTTGAATGGCGGCGTCAGGATTACGTTTACCGATCACCGCGTCTCTCCAGAACACAGCGACAGCTACCATTATGAGGGGGGTATCCAGGAATATGTGGCATACATGAATCGGCAGAAGGAACCCCTGCACCAAGAAATTATTTATGTTCAGGGTGAACGGAATAATGTGCAAGTGGAAGTGGCGCTGCAGTGGTGTGTGGATGCTTACAGTGATAACTTGTTGGGATTTGCCAACAATATCCGCACAATTGACGGTGGAACTCACCTAGAGGGATTAAAGACTGTTCTGACTCGGACATTAAACGCGATCGCACGGAAGCGGAATAAACTAAAAGAGAGTGAGTCTAACCTCGGCGGCGAGAATGTTCGCGAAGGATTAACTGGCGTCATTTCCGTCAAAGTCCCTGAACCAGAATTTGAAGGACAAACTAAAACCAAACTGGGGAATACCGAAGTCCGAGGTATCGTGGATTCCTTGGTGGGTGAAGTATTGACAGAGTATTTGGAATTTCGTCCCCAAGTCGCTGATTCTGTCTTAGAGAAAGCGATTCAAGCCTTTAAAGCCGCCGAAGCCGCACGTCGGGCGCGGGAGTTGGTACGGCGGAAGTCTGTCTTGGAGTCGTCTCCCCTACCGGGTAAGTTAGCCGATTGTAGTTCCAGAGATCCCGCAGAATCCGAAATCTTCATCGTTGAGGGGGATAGTGCAGGCGGTTGTTTTGATGGCGATACGCTGGTGGCTTTAGCCGATGGGCGTTCTCTCAGCTTCAAAGAAATTGTGGCGGAACAAGCGAAGGGGAAAGAGCATTTTTGCTACACGATTCGCCATGATGGAAAAATTGGGTTAGAACGGATTATCCACCCTCGGATCACAAAGGCGAATGCCCAAGTGATTCAGGTGACACTGGATAATGGAGAAACGCTGATTTGTACACCCGATCATCCCTTTATGGTACGAGATGGTAGCTATAAAGCCGCCGCCTTATTAACGCCAGAGGATTTCCTGATGTCCCTGAATGCCAAGCTATCAGAACGAAGCCGAGGGCAGAGGGTAGCAGAGATTGATGCGGCTGGCTTGGACACCCGCTTATCTGAAGTGGCGTTTTCTCGTGATGTCCAAGCCAGTGCAGTATATCCAACTGTAAGCGCGGTAGGGGCGCAAGGCTTGCGCCCTCCTCACCCTGAACAATCAAGCCAAGAATCATCAGTGGCTCTCCTGGTACGCGAGGAGTCTCCCTCTGTGAAAGACAATCATCGGGTTGTTGCTATCGAACGCCTAGAAAAACGGGTAGATGTTTACGATATTGAAGTTCCCCATACCCATAACTTTGCCCTAGCCAGTGGCGTTTTTGTTCACAATAGTGCCAAACAAGGACGCGATCGCCAATTTCAAGCGATTCTACCGCTGCGGGGTAAAATTCTCAATATTGAGAAAACTGATGATGCCAAAATTTACAAGAATACAGAAATTCAATCCCTGATTACCGCCCTGGGTTTGGGTATCAAAGGTGAGGAGTTTGACCCCTCGAATCTGCGCTACCACCGTGTCGTAATTATGACGGATGCTGATGTCGATGGCGCCCATATCCGCACGCTGTTACTGACATTTTTCTACCGCTATCAACGGGCATTAGTGGATCAGGGATATATCCATATTGCCTGTCCGCCATTGTATAAAGTAGAACGCGGACGGAATCATTACTACTGTTATAGCGATCGCGAACTCACGAACCTGGTTCAAAATGAGTTCCCCGCTAACGCCAATTACACGATCCAACGGTTTAAAGGGTTGGGTGAAATGATGCCAGTACAACTCTGGGATACCACCATGAATCCGGAAACGCGGACGATGAAGCGGGTGGAGATCGAAGATGCGGCTGAAGCCGATCGCATCTTTACCGTTCTCATGGGCGATCGGGTTGCACCTCGCCGGGAGTTCATAGAAACCTACGGTTCTCGACTGGATTTGACCGATCTGGATATCTAAATTCCTGGGTAGCAAGGTAAAGTCTATCCAACTAAGATCCCCGACTTCTTTAAGAAGTCGGGGATCTGTGTACCTAATTTTTACAACTGGCTTGAAAAAAAGTGAAACACCCTGATAATCAAACCCATTAATCAATTCAGATTATTAGTTGGCATTCTTTTGTTTTTTGGACTGTTGGCGTTTAAAGAACGCGCCGAATCCTAACGCCATACCGGAACCCAGAATCGTTAGCGGTTCGGGAACAGCTTCCGGATCAGGCAAATCATCTCCTTCAAATACTACCGAACTGTTTCCATTATTCGGAGCAACAATGTGGTATTCTCCACTTCCCGTAATTGACTTGGCAATCATTTGCCCATTAATATGACCATTCGAGAACTCATTGTACTCAGCCAACGGAGCTAAAACGCTGCCTTGCCAAGAAAAACCTGTGGAGTTTAGCTGCGTAGCATCAACAAAGTTGAATAAAACCCGGTTGGCATCACCGCCATTGGGATTACCATTGAGATTCATTTGAAACCCACTCGTGAGATTGAATGGGTTCCCCGTTACGTTAACCAATACTGTCGAGTTCTGATCAAACGTAAGATTCAAACCATTTGCATTAGCGAGTACAGAGGCATCAAGCTCAAAAACGTTTAGATCGGAACTGGAACCATCTAAATTAAGCGTACCAAAGTTATTTTGGACTGTACTGTTAGTGGCTAGACCCCCCAATTGAGCTGAATAATTTTTGTAGAATTGTTCAGCCTCAGCAAAGTTAATCGGATTTCCGGATTTTAACGTACCATTGGGAATGCTGGGTGCGCTGATGACATTACCACCCACCACCACATCACCGACGAATACCTGACCTCCGTCATAGTCTAAGTCGCCACCAACGACTAGAGTGTCACCTGCGCCGCTAGCGGGTAACTCTGTCGCCGTCCCAAAATTGGTCAGTTTAGCATCCCCACCAGCGGCTATCCTACCGTGAGCGTCTACATTGTAAAGGTCTATATCATCAAAGGCTAAAACATTAAACCTTTCAGCCGGACCGAGCAAAGCCGCTTGAGCAGGGATAGAGAGGCTGAGGGCTGCGGTAGCTCCTAAAACTGTACTGGCACTGGTAACGGCGATTTTCTTTAAAGTATTGTTCATTTTTTTAGAGTGTCGCTGCGTGGACTGTGGAAGTGATGAACCGATTGAGTGATTTGTTTTCATCATATTTTTATTCGGGAACAGTTGGGTAAAGCTTCTGTAAAGATGTCTTAGATACTTTATAAATTTTTTGTAAAGTTTACGAATCGATTACTTTAAGGAATATTTATAAAGTTGACGTAAAGAGTTCCCCAAACTTGATGAAGATTTGATGAAGAGACGTGTTTATAACGAGAACTTACCCCCTGATCGCGGTACTGGAATTACCCCGTTGCCTGATGGGATCAGCTATAGCAACGATCACCTGATCAGCTGCGATCGCTTAATTTAACCGATTACTGAACAATTCTATTCCGGGTCTTGAGTTAGGGCTTAATGCTTAAAATTTTCGTTTTTTTTAATTCACTTTTTTCTATAAAGCTCTTGACTAAGAGACATAGATTTGCTATTTTTAGCTGGAAATCTGGCAAAATCAATCGTCTTTGATTAACTCTTTACATAGAGTATGTAGAGTTTTCATAGAGTGTTCCAGGGAGCAAGTCATAGAGTATTCCAGGGAGCAAGATGCTCCCACTACCAAGGACAAAGGACAAATGACCAATGACCAATGACCAATGACGAATACCGTCACTCATCGCCAGGGTCAAAAATCACCTCAAATTCAGCCCCACGCATAAAGCGACGCAGTACCCGTTTGTGATCTTCAGCGTCTTGACGGTTGTAAAATCGGGCTACCGTATAGCGACGAGCATTATTCAATAAGCGGATAATTACCCAAGGACGGGTTAAGTCTAACGGTTTTTGAATGTCCGACTGATGAGTCAGTGTCTCTAACCGTTCCTGTTTGAGCGCATTACGCACCAATAACATCAGTTGTTTTCGGGCGGGAGTTTCCTGATTGGGTAGAACTGTCCAACTGGCTATCGGCGCGGGTAAATAGGTCAATGTATGAGAATCTTCTGCTTTAGTGACGTTCCAAGCCAGACGGCGAGATTGTTTTTGACAGTGGTATCCCTGCTGTCTGAGAACTGAACAAAGACGTTCACCTTCTTGGGTTAGGCGCAACCAGTCACTGTGCTTCATGGCAATTCGGAGAATAAAGATTAACTAGAGAATTTCTCCCCAATCCCCCAGGAAAACCCGAGAGATAGAGGTTTCGCTAGTTACCCTACTGAAGGTTTATTCTCGAAAACCTATTGCCCGTGTTTTGACAAATCTCTAAATTTGTGGTATAGATACGCTTTCCAGAAATGTAGAGACGTTGCATGCAACGTCTCTACAGGCGCAAGGGTGCAGAGATTGTAAGGACAAATGACGAATGACTAACGAACAATAATCGCCCAAAGGCTGATCCCCAAAGCGACTATCCCTAAATGTTGCATCAGGAGCGATCGCACAGGCTGGCTGGCGATTTTCTGTGTCAGAACCATACTCAGCAGTACGCCAGCAATCAACGTCACTCCCTGTAAAAACGCCATCACCGCCGGATGCGCTACAAACACGGGTAATCCCTCACCATTTAACCCAAACGTGGCAAAGGTTACAGGCAAAATCCGCCCTGCTTCCGTCAACCCCAAACGTAAATGGTGCGCCAGATTCCCCGCTAACACCAAAGGTAAATATCCATACGCCAATTCAATCAGCGATCGCGGCTTGGGATTAGGTATCGTTAAATTGAGCGTCTGAATCAGTCGGTAAGATAATTGAATTCCACCATAAGCAATTAAAGGAATCAACGCCGGGAGACTCAAAACCGCCAACGAAAACCAAGCGTGTGTGCCAAATTGACTCAAATCTAGGTGTAAATTCAGTTGCTGATTTAACTCCGGTAAGCGATGCAAAAACACACCCCCTAACAACAACAACAATAACGCCACCTCATAGCTACGGGGAATATGGGTTGTCCACAACTCAATCCCTGGCGGACGCAAATTCACCTCCACAGAACGGTGCGGACAAGCTTTTAAACAGGTCATACACAAGACACAATCCCGATTATCTTGTAACTGGGCGGGATGGGAATATAATGGACAGCCATTGGTTTCCATTCCCTCTCCCTTCTGGGGTCCCCCTTTATAACATTGATAGGTGGTACATTCGGCTGAACAGGTTCCCTGCTGCGCCCTTAACTCCGTCATCGATAACTTGGCAAACAAACCATTCATTCCGCCAATGGGACATAAATAGCGACACCAAAAGCGACGCTCGAAAATCGCCGAGAAAATCATTGCCCCCGCCGTAATTAATAGGAGTAAACAAGCGGAAAGATACGCCGTATTTTCTAAATCCCAGAGTTCTTCCCACAGGAAAATTAGGGCAAATAAGCCAAACAAAAACCAGCCGCCCCAGGTTTCCGCTAATTGTCGTGACCACGGTTTTAACTGACGCGGAAATAGCCACAGGGATAATTTCTGGGTCACTTCCCCATAAATCATAAACGGACACACGGCACACCAAAGGCGTCCCACAAAGGGAAAGCCAATCAAGACGAGGGGCCACCACCATGCCCAAAAGAGATTTAAGGTAAAGTTTTCCTGACGGGTTTGGGGACCGATAAAGCCCATGATTACGACAAAAGCAAACAAGCTTAAGGTAAACCCATAGTTAATGCGATCGGGCCACCAATCACTTCGTAAAAATCGCCGCAGTTGGGGATAGGCATTTAAGAGATTAAAGCGGAATTGTTTTTTCTTACTCTGGGAGGGCCACAGTAGTTCTTCCGTGAGTTCTTTGCCACAGTCGGATTGAACCAGCGCCCGTTCCACTAAATTTTGTAATTCCCGAAGATTGCCAGGAAAATCATAGGCTTGTAACTGACGCAGGGCTTCGGGTGTAACTTTGGGTTTATTAATTCCTTTGGCGCGACATAAGAGACTAATATAATAGTTCATCTGGTCGCCAATATCGGTTTTTCTCACCCGTAATGGCGGAACTTTTATCACTTGCCCAACTAGAGGGTTAATTGTGGGGAGTGCCGTTTCCGTAATCATAATAATCCGGGCGCTGCACTGTTTCACTTGTGTCGATTGTTCTAGGGAACGGCGAACCGGTTGATAGGTTCCGGTTTCTAAGAGAGTTGCCAGTTGAGGCATTAAATCCTGGGGCAATTCATCGACGTTATTGAGAATCAACGTCCCTGTATTGAGAGAATCAATGAGTCCCGGTTTGCCCCCTTCTCGCCCAAAAAGTTCCGCACCACTGGCTTGAACTTTACTGCAATCGATTTTAATCACAGGTTCGCGGCGATAGGCTGAACCAAAGTGAATCAGTGTGGCGGTGTTATCTTTTTCTAGTCCGGGTTCACCGAAAATGAGTACAGACTGGCGAGTATCAGCAGCTTGTTTGATTTGTTGGCGGAGTCGTACCGCATAACGGCTTCTACCAATAATTCCCCGTTTCGCCTTGTTGACTAAATAGGGGCGCAGCGTCACCTGGCGTTCTTGTTCAACCTTAAGTTGAGACGATAGGTGTGCCAAATCTTGGGCAAGTTGGGGTGAGAAGGCTTGAGAAATTTCTGGATAGTGGTGGATTAATTCTCGGAACTGTTGGGCTGGGATGCGCCACAGGTGAGAGTCGCTGCGGGTGACGATGGTTCTTTGAGCCGATTGATTGAGAAGTAACTCCTGTAAATGAATAACGGCACCCGCAAGCCAACTGACGCCCCAAATCGAACCCAGTTGGTTGGTGCGGTAGCCTTCAATACGCCCCTGTTGCAGAATGTAGAGATAGTCTACCGGGGTATCTTCGATTACCAGACGCTCCTGGGCATTTACCGCTAGCGCTTCCATTCGGGGCGCGATCGCCTGTAAAATTTCATCGGAGAGAATGCTAAAAGCGGTGCGTTCTCGCAGCCATGTCACTAGGTCGGAATAGGTCATCCTGTCCTCATCATCCAATGTAGTTTATAGTTTCTTTATAGATAATCAATGGAGCAATTTCCCTAACCAACGGCAAAACACGACCAAATGATTGAGCTGGCGAATCTCTGGGTTCCTCTAGCGCTTTTGGGCTTGATTATCCTAGCCGCGCTGTTTTTTAGTTGGGCAAGTTAGATGGCTTTTAACTGAGATCTTGCCGCACGGGTAATATATCCCACGTTACCCAATACTGCTCGCAGCGATCCCTAATTTCATTTTTTCTCCCCCCGCTTCCCCAGCTTCCAGACGTAGCATGCTACGTCTCTACATTGCTCCCCCAGCTTCCCCAGCTCCCTCTGCTTCCGTACCCTATTGCCATCCACCATCCCATTATCTCTGGGTATAGGTAAAATATGCATCAGTGATTTTAGCCCCCTTGTTATCTATGAGCGGACATCTGCCGCCGATTAGTGATTTACGCGCTCGCCATACTGGCTGGGATAAACCAACGCCAGAACATCTTAAGGATATTGGCACGATTGAGTTTTTCTGGCGAAACCTGTTTGAGGCAATTTTCCATCCGGAGCAAGGCAACTGGGAATATCATTGGCAGCAGCTCTACAATCTGATTTCGGAGCGATGTCCTGACAATGATGAACGCCGCACGACTATTTTCTACCTAGAGACGGTCAAAAACTGTTTGAAGATAGAGGGAGACTGGAAAAAATACTGGAAACGGATACTGATTTATATGGAAAATGCCAGAGATTGGGCGAGGAAATCGGTTATCCGAGAATGAGCCTGATTTCGGAACGAGTGGGATGATTGATACACCTGTTATAGGAGATGAGGAAGATGTTAGCGAAGCGGGACAAAGTTGGGAAGATGAGAGAGTTGTGAGTTAACCAGCAAAGCATCCTGATCCACACCAGTAAATCCTGAACAAAGGAAAACAAAGGAATAGAGGAGCCGATCAGGATGCCTGAATATCAGTGGAAATTAACGATTATAGAGCGTAACTTGCTGTTATCGAATTGGATGAACCTAATTCCAGAAGCCCAAGAGCGTATGCTAGAAGAGGCGGACGAGTTGATGGCAATGTTACCATTCTCGGATAAGCGACGGTTACTGGCGTCTTTGGAAACGCTTCAGCATCATACCCAAGCCGAGTTACATCAGAAGATTCAGCAGATTTTAGGGAGTCAGATGGAGTTACATGCCGCATAGGAAGGAATTGAAACTTGCCCGCCAGTCTGCCTTTGAGACTTGTCTATGTACCTCACCCCTGTCGCCAACTGCTGTATACAAAATTTAAACAACAGATCATCAGGCATTCATGTAGTATTTGAATCCTGTAGGGGCGGGTTTAGGGATTAATGCCAGCATCAACACCGATAACGTTGAAACAAAACCCGCCCTTAATCCTGTGTATCTCACCCCTAACCGTTGTATTTGATATCTTGCAGCAGTGGTAATCAATCCCTAGTTACCGTGAAGTGGGCAATACCTTGATTTAACCCCTCCCTAACCCTCCCCTTAACAAGGGGAGGGAACTCGAATGAATTAACCTAACCGTTAGAGATTGCCAGATGTCAATCATGCCAATGGTTTGTGTACCTCTATGAGAAAATAGCGATCGCCTCACACGAAGGGAAGCAATAACGTTGCAATCCGACAGTACCAAACCGTAACCCTAATGTAGGGGCGGGTTTAGGGTTTAACGCCAGCATCAACACCGATAACGTTGAAACAAAACCCGCCCTTCATCCTGTGTATCTCACCCCTAACCGTTGTATTGGATGTCTCTACAGACGTACCATGATACCTCTGGAATATTCCCGTACCCGATTCCCGCGATAATCAACCATAGACCGCAAAGCAGTTGAAGAAGCACCGGATGCACTGTAAGACTTATAAGGGCATACCATTGTATCCTGAGTGAGCAGACCACAGTGCAGTTTTTGACCCTAGGCGTTTTTTCGATCAGTGTCCTTTGGCTGATTAGCGGTGCGATTTTCTTCACCCTGCGGATGAAATTTGTTAACATCCGGGGGTTTTGGCATGCGATTGAGGTGTTACGGGGAAAGTACGATGATCCGACGGAAGCCGGGGAGGTGTCTCATTTTCAAGCCCTGGCAACGGCGCTTTCGGCTACTGTGGGATTGGGTAATATTGCTGGAGTCGCGATCGCAATCAGTTTAGGGGGTCCCGGTGCGGTGGTGTGGATGACGCTGGGGGGACTGTTTGGGATGACGAGTAAGTTTGTTGAATGTACCCTGGGGCAGAAATATCGCGTGATTAAACCCGATGGTACGGTGGCTGGGGGTCCAATGTACTATTTGTCGGCGGGTTTGGCGGAAATGGGACACCAGAACTTGGGAAAGGTGTTAGCCGTTATCTTTTCCCTTCTGGGTATTGGTGGCGCATTTGGCGGCGCGAGTATGTTTCAGGCGAACCAATCTTATGCGGCGATAACGACGGTTGTACCCTGGTTTGTGGGGCGCAGTTGGCTTTATGGCTTGATTCTGGTTACTTTCGTGGGAATGGTGATTATTGGTGGGATTAAACGGATTGGTCAAGTAGCTGGTGCGATTGTCCCGGCGATGTGTGTGATTTACTTTTTGGCGGCGCTGTGGATTCTGGTGACGAATTTTAGGGAAATTCCCGCCGCGATGCTGACGATTGTCAACGGCGCATTATCTCCAGAGGCGGTAGAAGGGGGAGTGTTTGGCGTGATGATTCAGGGATTAAGGCGTTCGGCATTTTCTAATGAAGCGGGGGTAGGTTCAGCCGCGATCGCACATTCCGCCGCCAGAACCCAAGAACCTGTGCGGGAGGGGATTGTGGCACTCTTAGAACCGTTTATTGATACGGTGGTGATCTGTAATATGACGGCGTTGGTGATTGTGATTACAGGCGTCTATCGCAATCCAGAATTTAATCAACTCAGTGGCGCGGAAGTCACCTCAGCCGCCTTTGGAACAGCGATTTCCTGGTTTCCTCTGATGTTAGCGATCGCGATTTTCTTTTTTGCTTTCTCGACGATGATTTCCTGGAGTTATTACGGCGAACGCTGTTGGGATTATTTGTTTGGACAGAATAATTTAATTATCTATAAGGTGTTGTTTATCCTGGCGGTTTTTACGGGTGCCGTTTTAAGTTCCGGTGTGGTGATTAATTTTAGCGATGGTATGTTAATCGCTATGTCTTTTCCCAATTTACTCGGCGCTTATTTTTTATCGGGTCAAGTGGCTGGGGATTTAGATAAGTATATGCGGCAATTAAATAAAGGATTAGTTACAGCGCAATAATTGGTGATTGTTCATGGTTAATTGTTCATGATTCATTGTTCATTAGTCTTAAAAACAAGAGCGGGTTTTGTTTTTCCGTTTTCGGTGAGGAGGGCGGGTTTTGTTTTTCCGTTTTCGGTGAATAGCCGAATTTAGTCCCTAAACCCGCCCCTACAATTGTCCCTAAACCAGCCCCTACAATTGTTCCCAAACCCGCCCCTACAATTGTTCCTAAACCCGCCATTAAGATGGATTTATGAGGTTATGTCCCACTGGATCTCATAACTTCCTCCCGCATTATCGCCTGTAATTACTATCCAGTAGTTTCCGGTTTCTTCTGCCTCAAATTTATACTCGCGATCGCGATTCGTTTCTATCCTTTTTAGCACATCTTTATCGGGTTCTAGGATTTGGATGTCTAATACTAAGTTGCAGTCTAAGGTAAAATATGTCATGCTGAGCAAAATGCAGTGAAACGGAATGACGCGAAGCATCTGTCCAGATTCTTCGCTTCGCTCAGAATGACATGAGAATGACATGATAGAACGCAACTTAGTATAAATCGCCTTTCGTCACCTTAGACTGAACGTCGAGGACAACTTCATCTCCAGCATCAACCTCAATTTGCCGTTGTTCTGTCCCCGTGAATGTGTTATAAAAGGCTGTTGTCTGAGTTGGGAGATTCCTACTGAACCAACCCACTCTGAGAGAACTAGAACAGGCAGCTAGCCCAATCACAATGAATCCGAATAGTAAGGATTTAATTCCAGGTTTAATTCCCATAATCTAGGCTTAAGCAAACATCTCGTCAATCAAATCTTGATACTGTTCTCTAACGACATGACGCTTAATTTTCAGCGTCTGCGTCAACATACCATTCTCTTGAGAAAAGGGTTCTGAAATCAGACGAAATACACCAATTCGGTCATTGGGATTATAACCAGGACGATTTTTCACTTCTCGATTGATTTCTTGGCGGAAAAATTCCTGAATCGGTTTGCTATTTAAGTCAATCGTTTCCTCACCGGAAACAGATTCCCCATCCGGGAGTTGCAGGTGATACTGATTTTCAGCCGCCCACCCTTGTAAGTTATCGAAATTCGGTACAATTAAAGCGCCTAGCGATCGCTGATCTTGACCCACCACCACAATCTGATCAATATAACGACTCCGCATACAGGCATTTTCAATCGGTTTCGGTTCTACATTCTCACCGTTACTCAGGACAATTGTATCCTTTGCCCGTCCGGTTAAAACTAAGTCTTCTTGAACCGTTAACCAGCCTAAGTCTTCGGTATTAAACCACCCTTCGGCGTCAATTACTTTATCAGTGGCTTCCGGGTTACGATAATAACCTTGCATGATTTGAGATCCCCGCGCCCAAACTAATCCTTTTTCTCCGTGGGTAAGGGTTTCTCTGGTGTCTGGATCAACAATACGAATTTCTGTTTCTAGAATCGGTTTACCTGCAGAACCCCGGAGGTTATGCCAAGAACGACGGGCAGTTAAGACTGGCGAGGTTTCGGTTAAGCCATAGCCTTCGAGTACCTCAATACCAATTATTTCATAAAAATCATCTAATTTCTGGGCAAGTGCGCCGCCACCACAGATAGTTTGCTTTAAGTTGGCACCGATTTGTTCACGGATTTTCTGATAGATGAATCGGTCAGCTAATGCATGAAGCAGCACCAATGTCAAGCATTGAAGTCTAGCCCAGAGACGTTGGAATCCAGAAGGCTGCTGATGTTCTAAACTTAAGCCATTAACCAGACGACGGGCTTTAATATAGCGATCGCTAATCGAGAAGAGGGCATTAACCAGGCGCTGTTTTCCGGCAGATTCTTTACTCAACTGCTTTTGCACCGTCTCATAAATCGATTCCAATAAACGGGGAACTGAGACAAAATAGTTCGGGTGTTGGGCATTCAGATCCCGCTTAACATGACGCAGCGTGGTATAAATTAGGGTACAGCCTTGGGAGAGGGCAAAGTATTCAATGGCGCGTTCATAGACATGCCAAGTCGGGAGAATACTCAAGACGCGATCGCCTGCTTCTAACTGTACAATTGCACCCAAGCTAGTGATTTGATGTAACAGGTTGCCATGACTGAGCATCACGCCCTTGGGTTTTCCGGTGGTGCCAGAGGTATAGATTAGGGCGGCGAGGGTGTCAGGAGTTTGTTCAATCGGTTGGAATGTGTGATTTTTCCCTTGTTCCAACACTTGGGGAAAATTAAGGATATTCAACTTGGACTCAGCGTCGGGTTCCTGATCGGATAATAAAATAACCAACTGAATTGGCAAATCATGCAAATGTTGATCTAACTTGGTTAAGGTATCTTGATTTTCCACCACTAAGGCAGTCGCTTCGCTATCCTTAAGGATATAGAGAAGTTCCTCTTGTTCCGCTTGAGAACTTCGCACCACATCAACCGCCCCAGTGGTCATAATACCTTGGTCAGCCACAAACCAGCGTGAACTATTTTCCGAAAACAACGCCACCCGATCGCCCGCCGAGACGCCTAACGCCTGTAATCCAGCCGCAAACTGCTGAATTTGCTGCCACATCTGGGCAAAAGTTAGCTTAACGTCGGGTTTAGCGTAAGGGTTGTGTAAGGCGACAGTATCCCCAAATCGCTGGGCGGCTAACGACCAAACTTGGGGTAATGCTGATATGGTGTTGTAATCGGCTTGGTGTTCCAGATTTTGGCGTTCTGGGGGTGTGGGTTTAGACGCGATCGCAATAGCTGGGGCATTCATAGGAATTTTGATTGTGTAGGGGCGGGTTGAGGGACATTCGTTTGGTTGTTAATGGTAACGTTTGTGCCAAACCCGCCCTTTGTTTAGGTTTTGAGTTCTGATTGTGTAGGGGCGGGTTGAGGGACATTCGTTTGGTTCTTAATGATAACGTTTGTACAAAACCCGCCCTTTGTTTAGGTTTTGAGTTTTGATTGTGTAGGGGCGGGTTTAGGGACATTCGTTTGATGGTTAATGATAACGTTTGTACAAAACCCGCCCTTTGTTTAAGTTTGACGGTTGCATCTGTAGGGGCGGGTTTAGGGACATTCGTTTGGTTGTTAATGATAACGTTTGTACAAAACCCGCCCTTTGTTTAAGTTTGAC
>NZ_JAVJQP010000035.1:0-20468 GCF_040218875.1 Coleofasciculus sp. D1-CHI-01 | reverse complement strand
ATCTCTCTTTTAAATAGTCACAGGTAACTGACTAATTATCTCAATGTATCAACCCTCAGTAAAGTGAGTATTTATGCTTAGTGTTCTCGGAGACGTTCCTGTAACAGGTTATGTTACATTTTGAAGTGCGGAGTGTGGGTTCAATGATAGTGATGGCAGTTCTTGCAACTCATAAAGGTTTAATACCCCCATTTCTAATAAGCATAAATCTACTTGATGTTTTAGAAGTTTAATTACTTTTATTTTGTCAGTTTCTATAACAGCCGTTCTAGCTGCCTGCTTAATAGTCTCCCAAAATATAAAAAGCTTAACATCCTCCTCTTTTAAGGGTTGCCAAGAATAACCATAACTGAAATGAATTGTTGAATTGCCATAGTTAATATAATAGCCACAGCTTAACTGAATAATCCAGTTGATGATATAATCCGCTATTTGGCAATCTCTAAACTCGGCAATTCCTGCTGCTGCTAGTAAAACAGCTTGGTATCCATAAAGGCTATAGCATTTATCGTCAAAGTTGACTAACGCTGTAATAAACTCTTCCTTATTTTCTTTCTCCAAATCCTCTCGCCCTAGCCATAATAAAATTACCTCTTTCCACTGTGGTTCAAAAATGCGGTAAGTCCCCTGCATTGGATTCTCAGGAACGTGATTTAGAAAATAATCCCAATCGTCGATCGCACACGCCGCGAAATATTCCTGAAATGTAGGATGTAAGAAGGCATAGACAGGTTCATCACTGTTTGCATCTCTTTCCACCAAATTGAGCCAACCCAGACGACAGGCTAAATCGAATAGGGATTCACCCATTATCTTACAAGCGAAATCTTCCCCTAACCTAAACCTAGTTTTGCTGTTAATTCCTGCTTTAGCTAATTCGCCAAGTGCCTGGTTTAATTGCTGTCGTTGAGTTCGAGTTGTCAGATGTTGCTCTTGTTTCCACTCGTAAAAATAGCGAGTAAATCTATCATAAAGAGCCGCCTTCGTTTCTGGCAAAGGTTCCTCCACAGGTAGCAGATATGCCGTCTGACATAACAGCGACAACCGTAGCGGATTTCTCACCAATTCCCGGATACGTTCTTTCCCCGGTTCCTGTAACTTCCTCAGTAAAAATTCTCCCCGTTGCGACTCCTCCGCTTTAGTAAACCACTCCTCAATAAATGTTTCCACCTGTTCCGGCTTAAACTCCAAGGTTTTATAGGTTTCAAAGCCAGCCAATATACCATTGACATTGGCATCCCAAACATTGAGGCGACAAGTCAACACTACCCGCGCCTCTACTAACCCATCTGTTAATTGTTCCTTGATAGTGGCTAACGCTTCCACGGCTGAGGTAGCCGCCACTTCATCTACCCCATCTAACAATAGCCACACCTTACCCTCGCGGAACTGTTTTTGTAGAGAAGCGATATGTCGCGCTTCCACGTCTACAGCATCCGGTTCAATGAATTGTAGCGCCGTTTTGAGCCATTTCTGTTGTAGATAATCTGTCAGGGATTTCCCTTGTAACCCTCCCAGTGGGATACAAATCGGTAAGCCTTGGTTGTGCTTGTGTATCCAAACGGCTATTTTTTCTTGCAGCGTTGTCTTTCCCGCACCAGGTTCGCCGATAATCGCAATCCGCTGGCTTTTTCCAGAGTTAATGACTTGTGTGAGAAACTGCTCATTGTCATACTCTTTGGTAATGACTTCTTCACTTAGCTGATACACCCGATCACGAGGTACATCCCCACGCCGACGCTGTTGTTGTTTGCGTTCGACTAATCCCAATGGCACATAGACATTTAGTTCAAAACCTCGCTCAGTCGCCTGTCGCCGGAGTCGCTGTTGTTCTCGCTGTTGTGCTAAGACATTACCGCAGACTTCGCGCCAGTTAATCGTATCCGATGTCCGTTCGGCTGGGTTCCAATCCTTGGGATCGACTACCTCAGTTATATCTAACCCTAACGCTTGGACAATTGCGATCACAGAATCCCGATCAACTCCTTTACCCCCGAAAAACCGCTGAACTGTCTTTGTGTCTACCTTAGCTTTTTGTGCAATGCGTTCATTCGTCCAACGCTTTCCATTCTCATCTTGTCCAGCTGCCTTCGCTTGTCGGAGTTTTTCTAATCCTTCTTGAGTTGCTGAAATACCACGAGGTTTGCGCGTTTGAGCCATAACAGTTTCCTCTTGGGGTAAGGGAACGGCAATATTCCCTACAGGATGCATAGCTATAGTTTAGCCAGTCTTAACTCTTGTTTGGAAGGACAGAAAAGGGAACTTATTATCTGTCCTGAATTGGTCTGGAGGTTAACCAGACAGTACCATTAATCTGGTTTCATCAGCGAATTGATGAGGATGAAATCATGAACGACCAACAGAAAACCCCCGTACAATTGGAACAGACTAATCAACCCATTGAACTGGTTACACCTTCTCAAATTCCAATGGAACCTCCTTCTACTTGGATGCGAGACGGAAACAGCCCTGCTGAGATTATTCTGGCGATCGCTGTATTAATTGGTGCGATCGCACGATTGCTGAATGTCTTGGTTCCGGTGATGCGGAAATAGTCGCCCCAGTAGCAAGTAGTGGCGTGGCACACCTTAATTGGTGGATTAGAATTGTAGGGGCGCATAGCGTGCGCCCAATTTCACCGCCAAATCTATTTCACAATTTTAGCTGTGTCAGTCCGCCATCGTGCGTTAGCTCAGCAATAATTTAGGGGAAACTCCAATGAATTGTGTTCCCCGCGTAACGCACCAACACAAATGGATAATATAAATAATCGCGTTTTAAATCAGAAACTGGGTTTTTAACTGCCTAGATCGCTAATCTCTATGACAGGAGAGGTCAAAATGGTACAGACACCAGCAAAACCGGAAACCGAAACTCTGTTACTTGAGTTACCAAAAACCATGAAGCTATATGTCACTCCAGAACAGTTTACAGCTCTAGCAGAGTGCAATAGAGAATTACACCTGGAGAGAACGGCAAAAGGAGAATTAATTGTGAATCCACCCACAGGTTGGCGAACTGGCAAACGGAATTGGAGTATTTCTGGAGAGTTGTATATATGGTGGCGGAATGCAGATGAACCGGGCGAGGCGTTTGATTCCTCAACGGCTTTCATTTTACCTAATGGTGCGACTCGTGCCCCGGATGCTTGTTGGATTAGTCAAGAAAGTTGGGATGCACTGACTGATGAACAAAAGGGAACCTTTGCTAATATTTGCCCGGATTTTGTGGTGGAGTTACGATCGCAGTCGGATACTCTGAAGTCGCTGCAAGAGAAAATGCAGGAGTATATGGATAATGGGGCTAAACTGGGTTGGTTAATTGATCCACAAAATAGAACAGTAGAAGTTTATCGAGTCGGTTTAACAGTAGAAATATTGTCAAATCCGGCTGAGTTATCCGGGGAGGAAGTCTTACCGGGTTTTGTGTTGAATTTGCGTCGGGTGTGGGGTTAGCGCGATCGCACTTAAGGTGGGCAATGCCCACCCTACATTGCACAATTACCCGGATTTCATATCCGCGATCGCATTCTTCGTCATCGCGGCAATGGCTTTATCTGTGGCTTTGGGTAAATGATAGTATTTCCCCCCGGCTTGCTTGGCTAACTCCTTGGCAAACCCGGTGGAGACAAACTTGTTTTCGGTATCAATCACCAATAACTGAATCCCCATTGCCCGAATTCTTGCCGCTATCTCCAATAGTTCCCCTTTAATATCCGGCTTTTCCCCTTCAGGTAGCGGTTCACCCAAGGAACGGGCTAAGGGAATATTCCCCCGCCCATCGGTAATCGCCACAATCACGATTTGACCAATATCTCCCGACATTTTGGCATTCGTACCCACGCGCACCGCCTGGGTTAATCCATGTGCCAAGGGGGAACCGCCACCACAGGGTAAGCGATCTAACCGCCCCCGTGCTAAGGCGATGGAACGAGTAGGCGGTAATAATACCTCAGCCTGTTCGCCGCGAAAGGGAATCAGGGACACTTGGTCACGATTTTGATAGGCTTCAGTGAGTAGTTGCATCACTGCACCCTTCGCCGACTGCATCCGGTTGAGTGCCATGGAACCCGACGCATCCACCACAAATACCACCAACGCCCCGGCTTTCCGGGCGAGGCGTTTGGAACGCATATCCCCCGATTCGACGATAACTTTGCGGTTCGGCTGGCGTTCCCGGCGGGCTTTTTGATAGGGTGCAGCCGCCCGTAATGTGGCATCAACGGCGATGCGTTTGACGGCACCTTTGGGTAACATCGGCTTGACATAGCGCCCCCGATCCTCGGAAAAGATAATACTGCGAGTTCCCGATTTTCCTTGCCGCTGTGCCATTTGAGCGAAGTAGAGGACACTGGGGTCGAGAACTACGCCCTCGGTATCGAAGACGAATTCTTCGGGGACACTGGGGGGTTCTTGTTCTGGTTCCGGTTCCTCTTGGTTGTCCTCTTCTTCCTCCTCCTGATCTTCGGGTTCGTCTTGATCTTGAGACGACTCATCTTGGGGCGGTGGGGGTGGAGGGGGCGGTGGCGGTTCCTCTGGTGGGGTCTGGACGATGGTAGAACGGGGGACAATCACCAATTCCACGGCGCGTTTCAAATCGTCAGCACTGACCGTCTGACGCCCATCTAGGGCGGCTGAGGCTTTGGCAACCCGCACGGCAAACAGTTCCGCCCGATGTCCTTGAACGCCACCGCGCAGGGCTTCTTCAACCAGATAGGCGATTTGGTCAGATGTAATTTGCACTTCTTTGAGCCATTCCCGTGCCAGGATAATATCAGTTTTTAGGTTATCGATGTCTTCGTTATATTGACCGAGAAAGGCTTGGGGTGAAGCGGTATACGCGATCGCAACTTCGACGGCTTGCACTCGCTGATCCAGTGCCAATACCCCATCAGCAGAGAGGGTTATGGCAATTCTATCCAGTAAATGCTCCCGCAGGGGTCCTTCATCGGGGTTATAGGTGGCGATTAATAAAGGTTTGCAGGGATGCTGAAAACTAATCCCTTCGCGTTCAATTTGGTTGCGCCCGTCGGTGAGAACGCTTAACAGTTGGTTGGCGATTTGGTCATCCAGGAGGTTGATTTCATCAATATATAACACCCCCCGATGTGCCTGTGCCAAGAGTCCGGGTTGGAAGACAGGTTCCCCTTGTTGGACTGATTTCTCCACATCCACGGAACCCAAGAGGCGATCTTCGGTTGTCCCCAGGGGGATTTGCACAAATGGGGCGGGGATAATTTCCGTCTCAACGGTATCGGGTTCAACGCCTTGGGCTAATAGTTGATCATCCCATTCTTGAGGATAATCTGGATGGCAATTAGAAATGGAACCCTTGACGACTTCAATAGGCGGGAGTAGGGCGTGAAGGGCGCGTGCCATAACGGATTTGGCTGTTCCCCGTCGTCCCGCGATCGCGACTCCGCCTAATCCGGGGTCAACCGCCGCCAACAGCAGCGCTAATTTAATCGCTTCTTGCCCCACGACAGCCGTTAGGGGAAAATTGGTTGCTGGGGCAGAGTTCAGCACAGGCATAAGGCACGCATCAGACTATCAGTTCTTCAGCATACCTTGTCCTGGAGTGGTTTGGACGGTTAATTGAAAAATCTCGTGCATTGGGGAGTTATCAGTTATCAGTTATCAGTGAGCAGTTATCAGGAGCAGGGGGAGATGGGGAAGATGGGGGAGAGTTTTGAAAGTTGGTTGTAGGGGCGGGTTTTACCCCTAACGTTTCGTTTTCACCCTGATATAACTAAACCCGCCCCGACCTAACCGCTCAATTATCACAAATGACGTAGCTTGCTTTTCAAGGGCAGCGAGTTCTTCACCGTTCACGTTAATTTAATTGTTGTGTAATATCCTTGTATAATATTCATCCACACGCCAAGTAACAATTCGTTTTAGTCTTAACTATGACCGTTGCTCCTCATAAACCTGACTCAGCCCAATCAACGAATCCCCTATCTGAACCAGAATTTGAATCGGAATTTAATTGGAGAAATTGTTGGTATCCTGTCTGTTTCCGCCAAGATTTCCCCAAAGATCGCCCCTATAGTTTTTCGTTGTATGATGAACCGTTCGTTATATTCCAACACCAAGAGGAATTAATTTGTTTAACCGATCGCTGTCCTCATCGTGCGGCTAAACTATCCGATGGACAGATCATCGACGGTAAACTTGAGTGCTTGTACCACGGGTGGCAATTTGGTCGTCAGGGTGAGTGTTTACATATTCCCCAGTTATCGGCTGATGGGACAATACCTGTGAATGCTAACGTGCGATCGCATAAAGTTGTCGAACGCCAAGGACTGATTTGGATTTGGCCCGGTGCGGCTGAATTGGCGGATGAACAAGCGATTCCCACTATCCCTCAATTAGACAAACCCGGATTTGTCCATTCTGACAAACTCACGGAACTGCCTTGTGATATCAGCTATGTGATCGAACACATGTTAGATCCGGCTCATATTCATATTACCCATCATGGGAATCAGGGCGATCGCGCCAAAGCTCAACCCTTGGAAATGGAAATTATCGAGAGTTCGGTTCAAGGGTTTCGCGGCAGGTTTCGCGAGACAAAGCAACCGAATCCAACTTGGAGAAATTTAGATTTTTTGGCTCCTAGTTTAGCCCATCTACATTTTCCTATTCCTGAGAAAGGTTGGTTTTTTGGGCAGGCGTTTTATTTTTTCCCTTTAGGGAAAGGAAGATGCCGTATTCTTACTCGCAGTTATCGTAATTTTGCCACTCAACCAGTCAAGCTGATGCCGAGATGGTGGATTCATTTAAGACAGAATAAAATTATCGCAGAGGATTTAGCGCAGCTTGTCGCACAACAAAATGAAGTTGAACGGTTAGGAGAACCTGTGAAACAGGTTTATTCCCCTATTCCCACTTGTGATACGTTTGCTATGGAATATCGTAAATGGCTGGATCGGGTTGGGGCGTCTTTGCCCTATTATCGCGGGTATTTAACCTCGAAAGATAGGGAAAATGAATCTGAAGGTCAGTTGAATACAATGTCAGTGAAGCCGTTATTTTTGCATACTGAACTTTGTCACTCTTGTAACCGAGCCTATCAGATCTCGCAGCGGGTGGAACAATTCGGCGTAGGAGTGGCGATTGTTTTGGCAGGGTTAGCAATTTTGACGGATGGTTCGGGGATGCAAATGGGAGCCGTGTTGTTGGCAGTTGCAGCGTTAATTGTTACCCTTGGGGCTAATCAACTTAAACATCGCTTTGAAACGTATTCAGACTCTCATTGAATCAGGGAAATTAGAGGATTACAGGTAAAATTACTTTAAAGGTAGAACCCAGATCAATGTGAGAGTCAACCTCTATTTCCCCTTGCAAAAGTTGCACCAACCGCCCAACAATTGCCAGCCCCAATCCGGTACTATCCGGTAAACGTTTAGCACGGGAACCACCGCGAAAATAAGGGTCAAAAATTTTAGCTTGGTCTTCTGGAGCAATACCAATCCCGGTATCGGTAATCGCGATCACAAAATGATTAAATTGCTCATTTTGATGATTACACTCAACCTGGCAGGTGATGGTAATGCGTCCGGTTTCCGTGTAACGAATGGCATTACTGACCAAATTGGTGATAATCTGTTCGAGTCGCAAGGGATCAGTCGTGACTTGCTTCGGCGCTAGTTCGTAATCTACCGTTATCGTCAGATCTTTTTCACTAGCTGAGGGCGTTAACGTATCGACCACATTGTCAATCAACGCGCAAACATCAATTACCTCTGGCTGCAATGTTACCTGTCCTGCTTCATGACGAGAGACTTCTAGAGCGTCGTTGATCAGGTGTAAAAGTTGTCGCCCATTTCGGAGTACCCGCTCAATGTGATCCAGACTGACAAATGTGTCTTGGGTGTTGTGTTGACGTAGAAATAGATCAGAGGATAGGAGAATTGACTGTAGCGGATTTTTCAAATCATGGGCTAAATGGGCTAAATTATCTCGATGAGTGTCCACTAAGCGGGTCAGTTCGTGATTAGTGAGGTTGACTTGACTTTGCAGTTTTTCTAACTCCTGCAATCGTTCTTCTGTATAACTGTTGAAACAACGACCAATCACTTCATCTAGTGCCATATCAATGATCCGGGTGGCTTGCAAAACCTGAGCGGTTGAACCTTGCAAGAGATCCGGTTCTAAATGAGCAAAGATAATCTGGCGCAGAATTCGATATTCTCGTGCTACTTCTGTGGGATCATAGCCTTGTTTGGCTCGGATTACACCATGCTCTAGACTTTTCTCGACAATTGTTTGATGTGCGCCATTTTCACAGTCAGAAAGGATTTTGGCGATGGCTCGCAGCACCGAGGGTAAACCATCGAGTACCGCCTTATAGGTGAGTTCACGGGTACTCTCCAGTTCCCCATCTTGGCGAACCGCTTCCACCCAGGTGTTGACGATTGAGTCCAGTTTCTTGAGTAATTCTTGACTGAAATCCATGGTTGAGCAGGATCATTGGAGATTGCCAAAGGTAAGCAGAATGCAATCTAGTATAGGTCTAAATTTCTAACTTTGGGGGGTTGCGCTTATATCCTTAAGATTTTATAAAGATTAATAATTGATGGTTGAAATTGTGATAGAAGAAATCCCTCGCGGAGTTATTGGTGATGAATATCAAGGTGATTGGAGAACTGTTCAAGGAAACGATTCAAGAATGGCAAGAGGATAAAGCGTCACGGTTAGCCGCCGCCTTAGCCTATTACACGGTGTTTTCCCTCGCACCGTTGTTGATTATCGCGATCGCGATCGCGGGTTCGATTTTTGGTCCGGAAGCCGCACGAGGGGAAATTGTCGAGCAAATTCAAGGGCTGGTAGGTACTGAGGGGGCTAAGGTAATTGAAACGGCGATTCAAAATGCGAATCGACCAAATGTTAGCAGTATTGCCTCAATTATCAGTATTGTCGTGCTGCTGTTTGGTGCATCGGGAGTCTTTGCCCAACTGCAAGATGCTTTGAATACCGTTTGGGGAGTACAACCGAAACCTGGACGACCCGTTAAAGGTTTTTTACAGAAACGGTTACTGTCCTTTTCGGTTGTGCTGGGGATTGGCTTTTTACTCTTAGTGTCTCTGATTGTCAGTGCGGCGTTATCGGCGTTGAGTAATTATGCCAGTGATTTACTTTGGGGAGTAGGATTCCTCTGGTCACTGTTAAATTGGGTGCTTTCTCTGGGCGTAATTACGCTGCTATTTGCGATGATGTACAAGTTTTTACCGGATGTTAAAATTAGCTGGAGTGATGTCTGGATTGGGGCGAGTATTACTGCCATACTTTTTACGATTGGTAAAACTTTAATTGGCATGTATTTAGGGCGGGGGAGTTTTGCCTCAACATACGGCGCAGCGGGGTCGTTAGTGATTTTTCTGGCTTGGGTTTACTATTCCGCCCAAATTCTGTTTATCGGCGCAGAATTTACCCAAGTTTATGCCAGTAAGTTTGGCTCAAAGATTGTTCCCGATAAACATGCGATTCAACTGACTGAAGCAGATCGGGCAAAGCAAGGAATTGCTCATACCGAAGCCCTCAAAAAAGCTGCCGGAGATTCAGAGGATTCGGAAAAATCACCTAAGCAAAAACAGTCCGGTAATGCAGGGGCTAAAGCGTTGAAAACCTACCATGATGCAGCCAGAAAAATGGGGTTAGACAAAAAAGAAAAATAGGATTAAAGTTGAAGACGAGATCCCGGAAGTTGAAGACGAGATCCCCGACTTCTTTAAGAAGTCGGGGATCTGAAGGATGCGCTATAATCAAGACCAAGAATTGACTCAAAAAACAGCGCAACTGCATCAAATGAATCAGGGATTCAACCAAGCTAATCGAGACCAAGCCGTATTAATTGCCCAACTCCAAGAGAGGGAACATCGGCTCAAACAGCTTCTTGATGCTGTACCTGTGGGTATTTTTGTGTCAGAAGCTGATGGGAAACCTGACTATGTAAATCAAATCGGTAAGCAAATTTTGGGTCAAGGAGTGGTTGAGCCAGTGACGGCGGATCACTTCATTGAAACCTATCGGATTTATCAGGCGGGAACCGATGAATTTTATCCCCGGAATCGCCATCCCCTATTGCAAGCGTTAAAAGGGAAACGGGTACGAGTTGATGATATGGAAATCCGCCACCGCGATCGCACAATTCCCGTCGAAGCTTGGGGAAACCCAATCTATGATTGTCAGGGAAATCTGACTCATGCGATCGCGGCGTTTGTTGATATCAGTGAACGTCAGCAGCCTGAACAAATTTCAGCCGATTATTATCAGCAATTAGAGCAACAGGTGGCGGAACAAACCGAAGAATTACGCCATAGCCAAGCTCGAAACCAGGCGCTACTGGCGGCGATTCCGGATATGATTTTCTGTTCCCAGGCGGATGGTACGTATATCGATTTTAAACCCGCGCCTACTATCCCCACATTCGCCCTAGCCCAGGCTTTTTTAGGCAAAAAACCGGAAGATGTTTTCCCCCCAGACTTAGCCCATAAAATTAGAGCAGCTTATCAGGAAAGCTTGGTATCCGGTGAGGTACAACAACTCGACTATCAACTCCAGATCGAGAATCAATGGCGGGATTATGAAGCCCGTATTGTTCCCTGTTGTAACCAGGAGATCCTTTCCATCGTCCGTGATATTAGCGATCGCAAACAAGCCGAAGCCCAAATAGCCTTTCAAGCCTCTCTACTGAATCAAGTTCGTAATGCTGTGATTGCTACCGATTTAGCCGGAACCATTATCTACACCAATCAATTTGCTCAGCGTTTATATCAACTCAATCCAGAAACAATACTCGGTCAATCCATTCTTGATGTTACCGTACTCCCCCAAGATAAAGCCCTGGCGCAGGGCATTTTAGCGGGTGTACAAGAAAACGGTTATTGGGAGGGGGAATTTACCGTTCAACGCCAAGATGGTAGCACGTTTCCAGTTTATGCCACGAATACCCTAATTCGAGATCACCAAGGAAATTCCATCGGCTATGTGGGTGTCAGTATTGATAGTAGCGCTCAAAAGCAAGCCGAGGAACAACTGCGCCAAAGTAAACATTTTATCGAACAAATTGCAGCGGCTTCACCCTATTGCTTATATATTTATGATCTCCTTGAAAATCGGAATATCTACAGCAACCAAGAAATTACCACAATTCTGGGTTATACACCCGCAGAAATTCAAGCCATGGGCGAGAATTTTATCTCCAGCCTACTGCACCCCGATGATGTCACTATCGTCTCAGAACAGTTGCAAAAGTTGGCGAGGGCGGTGGATGGAGAAATTTTAGAGATAGAGTACCGGATGCAGGATGTCCAAGGGAAATGGCATACCTTATTTGGTCGAGAAACGGTATTCGCCAGAACTCCAGATGGTACAGTCAAGCAGGTAATTGGTACGGCAATTGATATCAGCGATCGCAAGCAAGCAGAAATTGAATTACGCAACAGTGAACAACTGTACCGTACCATGGCAAAACATTTTCCTAATGGGGCAATTTTTCTGTTTGATCAGGATTTGCGTTATTTGGTTGCCGATGGTCAAAGTTTAGGCAGTTCCGGTTCAGGATATAGTCGGAATGTATTAGAAGGAAAAACAATTTGGGAGGCTTTATCTGAACAAGAATGTGCGCTGGTTGAACCCCTGTATCGTGATGCTTTAGCGGGGATAGAACAAACTATAGAAATCCCCTATCGCAATTGCTTTCATCTGGTACAAACTCGGGCGGTGCAAAATGATACGGGAGACATTATGGCGGGTATGGTTGTCGTTCAGGATATCACCGAACGCAAGCAAGCTGAGGAATCCCTGAGAGAACGAGAAGCGTTTTTACGCAGTATTTATGATGGGATTGAAGCCGCTGTTTTTATCGTGGATGTTCTCGAAGATGGCGAATTCCGTTATGTTAGTATTAATCCCACCCATGAACGGATGTCCGGTCTTCTCGCCTCAGAAATAAGCGGTAAGACTCCCCAAGAAATGTTCACTCCAGAAACGGCACAGGTGGTGTCTCAACGGTATCGTGCTTGTGTGGCGGCGGGAGAACCAATTAGCTATGAAGAATGTCTACAGATTCAGGGACAAGAAACCTGGTGGATTACCAATTTAACCCCTCTGCGGGATAGCAACTCGCGAATTTATCGACTAATTGGTACTAGCTTTAATATTAGCGATCGCAAACAGGTTGAGAAAACCTTACAGTTGCAAGCCGCCGCGATGACAGCCGCTACGGATGGGATTGCGATTTTGAATCACAACGGAGAGTATGTCTCTCTTAACCAAGCATACGCCCAAATCTTTGGTTATGATAGTACTGCCCAACTCCTCGGTCAAAATTGGCAGGTGCTTTACGAGGTTAGCGAATATCAACGGTTGCTAGACGAATGCGTACCCTTATTGTTAGAACAGGGATATTGCCGCACAGAAGCTCAAGGTTTACGCCGTGATGGTAGCACATTTCCCCATGAAGTCTCGGTTACGTTATTACCGGGAGGGGAACGCATTTGTATTGTTCGTGACATTACTGAACGCAAACAAGCCGAAGCTGCACTACGAGAAAGTCAGCATTTTGTGCAAAGAATTGCAGAAGCCTCTCCCAATCTTTTATACATTTTTGACCTGAATGAACAACGCAATATCTACGCCAACCGGGAAATGGCAGCGTTTCTGGGTTATACTCCAGAACAAATTGAAGCGATGGGTGCAAACATTCTACCCAATCTGATTCATCCAGAGGATTTAGCCCGATTACCCGCCTATTTTCAACAAGTCCAAAACGCGGCGGATGGAGAAATCTTTGAAATCGAGTATCGCGTCAGAGATGCCAATGGAGAATGGCGCACACTTTTGGGTCGAGAAACCCCCTTTGCCAGAACCGCTGACGGTATGGTTACTCAGCTTTTGGGTACCGCCACAGACATTACTGAACGCCAAGAGATAGAAGCCGCCTTACAAGAGAGTGAACAGCGCTATGAGTTAGCCACTCGCGCCGCAAAGGTAGGGGTTTGGGAATGGAATTTAGAGACGAATGAATTTTATATTGACCCCACAATTAAAGCAATTCTCGGTTACACAGAGACAGAAATTGCTAATAATTTTAACGATTGGATTATCTTGATTCATTCCGATGATCAGTCCACGTTCCTCACCACAACCCAGGCACATTTAGCTGGAGAAAACCCGGAGTACCGACTTGAACATCGGATGATGCACAAAGACGGTTCAATTCGTTGGATTGTCGTCCGGGGACAAGCTATCCTAAATGCCCAAGGGAAGGGTATTCGTATGGTTGGCACGAATACCGATATTACCGAACGCAAGTTAGCGGAAATTGCCTTACAAAAGGCAAAAGAAGCCGCTGATACCGCGAATCGGTCAAAAAGTACATTCCTGGCAAATATGAGTCATGAATTGCGAAGTCCTCTCAACGCGATTTTGGGATTTGCTCAATTGATGAGTAATAGTGTCACCCTTCCCCAGCAATACCAAGATAATCTACGGATTATTCACCATAGTGGAGAACATTTACTGACGCTAATTAACCAAGTTTTAGATTTATCCAAAATTGAGGCGGGACGTATTACTTTGAATGAAACTACGTTTAACCTGCATCATCTTTTGCGTGAAGTTGAAGATATGTTTCGACTCAAGGTAAATGAGAAAGGATTACAATTACGGTTTAACTGTGCGGCAGATATCCCCCCCACGATACAAACCGATGAGATTAAGTTACGCCAAGTCTTAATTAACTTGCTGAGTAATGCCGTTAAATTTACTTCAGTAGGGAGTGTGGTTGTGAATGTTACTCAACCCAGGACAAATGACGATGGACGAATGACGCTTTATTTTGAAATTAAAGATACCGGATGTGGTATTGCGGCGGATGAATTAGAGAGTATCTTTGAAGCGTTTGTGCAAAGCCAAAGCGGAGTACACTCCCAGAGTGGGACAGGTTTAGGATTGCCGATTACGCGCAAGTTTATCCAACTTATGGGTGGGGAAATCACAGTTGAAAGTGAAGTTAGCCAGGGAACAACCTTTACGTTTGATATTCAGGCAAAGGAAACCCAGGTGACTTCTAGCATACCTCAAACGACTTCATGTCGCGTTATTGCCCTTGCCCCAAATCAACCCCACTATCGAATTTTAATTGTGGATGATCAAGTGGAAAACCGTCAACTATTAATGCAATTGCTGAATCCTTTGGGGTTTGAACTTCAAGAGGCGAGTAATGGTGAAGAAGCGATTGAGATTTGGCAGAGTTGGCAACCTGATTTAATTTTAATGGATTTGCGAATGCCGGGAATGGATGGCTACGCCGTTACCCAACACATTCGACAGTGTAGAGACGCGCCATACTACGTCTCTACATCACCCATAATTATTGCTCTAAGTGCTAGTGTAATAGAAGAAGAACGGTTGAAAGCCTTAGAGGTGGGTTGCGCGGATTTCATCGCTAAGCCGTTTCATGAATCAGATTTGTTTGCAGCCATACGCCAACATCTGGGAGTCAGTTTTATCTATGACGAACCGGATCAAACTCCTGTGCAAACAGAGACTGTTGTCTTAACATCAGATGATTTGGCTATCTTGCCGACTGATTGCTTAGCACAGTTGCACGAAGCTACCCTTGAGGGAGATTTTGAGGAGATGTTAAGCTTAATTGATCAAATCCAGAACCAGGATAAGATGCTTGCTAATACTCTCGCTCACTTGGCTAATAATTTCCAATTTGAACGATTACTCGATTTAACTGAACCTTGGGCAACTAGAAATGTTCAATAACTCCATGTTACTGATGTAGAAGATAAAATTGATATAATTGAGTAATTATCGCTCGAATTCATAAAAATAAAGGCAGAAAATGTTAACCCGCAGTTCCTTATTACAACAATTATCGCAATCACAAGCAATTGATCGCAATCCCCTGATTGTTACTCCCCAGATGCGGGTAACGGAGATTATTGATCGGCTCACTGAACGTCAGAGTAGTTATGCATTAGTCGTACAACAAAAACGGTTAGTCGGTATTTTCACGGAACGGGATTTTGTCCGCATCGCTGCCCAGCAGCTACCCCTAGACAATTTAAGCATTCAATCGGTGATGACGCCTGATCCAGTTACCGTTTCGGTTGACCAAGATCAAGGCGTTTTTTTCATTCTTTACCTGCTACGTCAGTATCATATTCGTCATTTACCTGTCATCAATCAAGGGGGTGAAATTGTGGGCGTGATTACGCCGAAAACCATTCGAGAGGTGATTCAACCCACTGACTTATTGAAGTTCAAACGAGTGGAGGATGTGATGACATCTGAGGTGATTCAGAATTCTGCCACG
Organism: Coleofasciculus sp. D1-CHI-01; assembly: GCF_040218875.1. Taxonomy (NCBI): domain Bacteria; kingdom Bacillati; phylum Cyanobacteriota; class Cyanophyceae; order Coleofasciculales; family Coleofasciculaceae; genus Coleofasciculus; species Coleofasciculus sp. D1-CHI-01. Next base: position 5,132 of record NZ_JAVJQP010000035.1, on the reverse strand, counting down.
GCGTCCCTACTAGAAATTACTCAGCAAATGGTGACCCAGAAGAAAAGCTGCATCGTGATTACGGAAACAAAAAACGACGCAGATATTGTTCCCCTGGGAATTATTACCGAACGCGATATTATTCAGGTGCAAAAAATAGGGATAGATTTCGCTACGACGGTCGCACAAACGGTGATGAGTACGCCACTCCTCCCGATTAAAATTAATGATTCAATGATGTTGGCGAATGAAATGATGAAACGCCATAAAATTCGCCGTTTAGTCGTCGTCGATGAAATCGGAAGACTCGCCGGAATCATCACTCAAAGCACAATAATAGAAGCACTAAACCCCCTAGAAATGTATGCCACTATTGAACTTATGCGTCAACAAGTGGATGAGCGAACTAAGGAGTTAAGCCAAGTTAATGAGCAATTGCAGCAACAACTCTGTGAATATGCCAACTTAGAAGAAAAACTGCAACAAGCCAAAGACGAAGCCGCCGCCGCTAACCAAATTAAACGTGCCTTCTTAGCTAATTTAAACCACGAATTTAGAACCCCACTCCACGCAATTCTCGGGTTTTCTCAACTGATGCACCGTTCCCCATCCCTCTCATCCGAGGATCAGAAAAATGTAGGTATTATCTATAGTGCGGGTAAGCATTTGCTGGAACTGCTGGAAAACCTGTTGGAATTAACCAAAAGCCAGTCTACTCACATTCGGGATACTGGAAATTTTGAGTTGTCTGAGGTGCTACCCAAGATTCCCGAATCCCGGATAACCATTACCTTGACGCCAACGGATTTGGCTGATTTACCGAGGGAGTGGCGAATATCGCTCCATCAAGCCACAATTGAAGGGGATTTTGATAAGATGTTGAGCCTCATCGAGGGCATTCGCGATCGCGATGAATCCTTAGCCAATTCTCTGTCTACTTTAACTCATGAATTTCAATTCGAGTACCTATTAGCCTTGACCAAACCACCTACTGATGAAGACGATGACTCTGGAGTCAATTCCTCTATACAAAGGGACAATACTAACGATTGATGATACCCCGGATAATTTGCACCTGTTAACCGAGATGTTAAGCGCACAAGGGTACAAAATCCGGATCATACCCACTGGTAGACTGGCGCTGAAATCTATTGCTAACAATCCCCCCGATTTGATTTTACTGGATATTATCATGCCGGATATGGATGGCTATCAAGTTTGCCAACAGTTGAAAGCCTCTCCGAAAACCCAGAATATTCCAGTAATTTTTTTAAGTGGGTTGAATGAAACCTTTGATAAGGTGAAAGCTTTTGAAGTCGGTGGCGTCGATTATATTACTAAACCGTTTCAAGTGCAAGAAGTGTTAGCGCGGGTGGAGAGTCAATTGCGTCTGCAACGGTTACAACAGCAGCTAACCGAACAAAATATCCAACTGCAACAAGAAATTCAGGAACGCCAGCAGGTAGAAATTGCCCTGAGTGAAAGTGAGGAAAAATATCGCCATCTGGTTGAAGCGTCACAAGACTTAATTTGGTCGGTTAATCGGGATGGGAATTACACCTTTGTTAATCCGATTGTCCACCACCTTTATGGCTATTCTCCAGAGGAAATGCTGGGACGTTCGTTTACCGAGTTTCTCTCACCGGAACGTCTAGAAGCGGATGTCAATCTTTTTGAGCGTTTACTTCAGGGACAGTCGGTATTCCAATATGAAACCACCCATCTAACTAAAGCTGGGGAACCCATTCAATTATTGCTCAACGCGATCGCAGTAGTTGATGACCAGGGTCAGGTTGTCGGTGTAACAGGTACAGCCAGTAATATCACAGAACGTCAAAAAGCACAAGAGGCATTACGCTTAAGTGAAATCCGCTATCGAGAACTGGTAGAATTTCAGGAACAAGTTCTCGTCTGTCGCTGGAAACCGGATACCACCCTCACGTTTGTCAATCAATCCTACTGTCGTTTTTTTGGCAAGTCTCAAGCTGAACTAATTGGTACCAAATATTTAGAGTTACTGCCTGATTCCATTCAAGATCAGATCAGGGATTTTGCCAAATCCCTCGTCAACCACGAATGTCCAGAAACCGCCGAACATATCATGATCTCTGCTCAGGGGGAACTCCATTGGTTTAAATGGACGGATCAACCGATTCGGAATACAGAAGGACAAATTATAGAAGTTCAATCCTTTGGCATTGATATTACGACGCGCAAGCAGGCGGAAGAAAAACTGCGCCTCTCGGAAGAAAAACTGGCTCAAGCTCAACGCATTGCTCATATTGGCAATTGGGAATTTGATGTGATCCCGAATCAAATTATTTGGTCAGCGGAACTGTTTCGCATTTTTGGCTTGGAACCCAATCAAACGGAACCCACCTATCAACAACTCCTTGACTTTATTCATCCCGATGATTGCTCAGAATTCGAGGAAACAGTCAAGCAAGCCATTGCCCAAGGACTCTGCTACGAATTAGAGTTTCAGATTGTACCGAGAAATCGCACAAGCGTTCGGCATCTTGAGGTGAGAATTGAACCCATTTTTGATCAACACCATCGAGTAGTTAAACTCTTCGGCACCGCCTTAGATATCACCCAGCGCCAAAAAGCCGAAACCGCCCTGCGACAATCGGAAGCACGCGAACGAGAACGAGCGCATCAACTCCAACGCACGCTCGAAGAATTAAAACGTACCCAATCCCAGCTTGTACAAACGGCAAAAATGTCCAGTCTGGGGCAAATGATTGCGGGAATAACTCACGAAATTAATAATCCCGTTTCTTTTATTTTGGGCAATCTCACCATTGGTCGTCAATACTTTAATGATTTGCTGCGGCTAATTAATATCTATTACGAAACTTATCCTAATCCCCCTTCATCTATTCAAGATATAGCGGAAGCCATTGATTTACAGTTTATCCAGGAAGATTGGCATAAACTGCTCAATTCTATCCACGAAGGTGCGGAGCGAATTCATCAGATTATTCTTTCCCTGAAGAACTTTTCTAGACTCGATGAAGCTGACCTAAAGTCTGTGGATATTCATCAAGGGATAGATAGTACGTTGTTTATCTTGCAGCATCGACTCAAAAGCCCTGGAAATCGACAGGAAATTCAGGTGATTAAAGAGTATGGTCAGCTCCCCCCGGTGATCTGTTATGCCAATCAATTGAACCAGGTGTTTATGAATGTACTAGCAAATGCGATTGACGCCATAGAAAGTCACTCGTCACCTGGAGTAATTATGATCAGCACCAAACTTGCTAAAGCTAACCAACAACCACTGCCGAACAATGGAAACCAGCAGACCGATGTCGTGAGCATCTGCATTACTGACAACGGAATCGGCATCTCTAAGGAGGTGCAACCGCAAATCTTTGATCCATTTTTTACAACTAAACAAGTGGGCAGTGGTACAGGTTTGGGTTTATCCATTTGCTACCAAATTATCGTCGAGAAACACCAAGGACAACTCAGTTGCCTGTCCACCCCAGGAGAAGGGACAACGTTGATCATCGAGATTCCGATCAAACCGCGATCGCAACAGCCAAGAGAAATCCCCTTAAATGACATGGATCTGGCGAAAGAAATTAGCTAGGGTTTTCGGTTGTTCAGGTATCTATCTGTAGGTTGACGAATTTCTGGCATTTAGTGATCTAATCTAATAGAAGCTTAAACCAATTCTTGCACCTGTTAAGAATAGACGAAACAAACGTTCAGGCAAAACTCCACTGTTCTCACCGGAGTAAATTACTTGTCTAAAATTTACAAATTAGAATAATTATGCTTTTCAAAACTAGAAAAGAAGCAGGTCAAAGACTCACCAGCGATCTGAAAGAGTATGCCAACCGCCCCGATGTGATTGTCTTGGGATTACCCCGTGGTGGTGTACCGGTGGCGTATGAAGTAGCCAGAGGACTCGATGCCCCTCTCGATGTGTGGCTAGTTCGCAAATTAGGCGCACCGGGTCACGAAGAATTAGCCATGGGTGCGATCGCCAGTGGTGGTACGCGCATTTTAAACAAGGACGTAGTGCGATCGCTGGGTGTATCCGAGCAAGCGATTGACCAAGTAGCGGCAAAAGAGCAACAAGAATTAGAACGGCGGGAAAAGGCTTACCGAGGGGATCTGCCGCCTCTGGAGTTACGCGATCGCACCGTACTTTTGGTGGATGACGGTTTAGCCACAGGCGCATCGATGCACGCCGCTGCCGTTGCCTTGCGACAACATGATCCGAAGGAAATTGTTGCCGCTGTCCCCGTTGCCGCGCCAGAAACCTGCAAGGAGTTTAAAGTCAAGGTAGACAAAATCATCTGTAGTGAAACACCGCTTCTAAAAGTCTGGACACATCTACCCACAAGTAGACAACCTTGGACAAAACTCAGCGGTATAAGTTTATACTAGCGCTTGCTTTTAGTGGGTTGCCGCTTCCCTGTTGAGGGTTGACCAAAAACTCCCAGTTAGAGATACCATAGTAGGCGTGCCTACTATGAATAAAGCGCTTAACTTTACTATTCAGTTGGTTCCAATGGCTCCATACGTGCTTGCTATCGTTCACCGATAGATAGGCGGTTATGGAGCTGGGTAATTTTTCGGTTAATTTCATCCCACGACGGGCGATTGCCAGGGCAGCCGCTTCATCACTGGCTAACCCGTACATTCGGGCATACTTAACCAGACCGATCAGGCTGGTGTAGGCGGGATTGACAAGTCTTACCTCTATGCCGCGATTGGACAGGATGGCACTTAGCAACTCAAAAAAGCGGCTGTATGCCCAGGCAGATAGCATTCGGGCATACTTGCGCCCCTTCTCCCTGAGTTGGTTTTTCTTCCTGGAAAAGTCCAACTCCTCACACACAATCGGGCATTGGTACGTGAGCGCCATATCCAAAAGCAGGAAACAGACATGTCTGATGGCGGCGTCCTGTTTGCCACGGGGTAAACCCATCTGGATAGATATCTGCCCATGGTGCTTGAGATTGCCGTCTGGATCAATGTATGCCCAACCGATTGAACCGGGATTCAGGTCTATACCAATACAGCCTCTTTGGATTGGTCTAGATATCTGTTTGACTGGTGCTGGTGTAAATTGTACCGCCACGCACCACTTACCTTCTTTGCGGTAAAAGTGCCAGGTTTTAGCACCCTCTGAT
>NZ_JAVJQP010000020.1:0-26168 GCF_040218875.1 Coleofasciculus sp. D1-CHI-01 | reverse complement strand
TTGTGAATTGATGCAAGCGGGTCGCCCCTACAATGCTAATCCACCAATGAAGGTGTGCCACGCCAGTAGGGTGGGTTAGGCGGTACTCCGTTAAAAAAACGAACCCTTTAATCCTATATCCGCCGTAACCCACCAGGTTATACCAAATCCGGGTTAGCTACCCTCGTTATAACCTAGTCCGCGCAGGCGGACTTTGTTTGTGTAGCAGCGATTTCAATCGCTGGATACGCTGTCCGGGTTCAGCGGGGGACCATTCCGGTGGATGGAGTTCCCAGGGTAAATAGTCTTCGGCATTCTCGCGCCAACTGCCCAGCATGGCGTTTTCTGCGGCACCTGGATCATGGGGAAAGGCGGCTCCTACTTCTGCGGATACCATCACGGCGGTGTATTGTTCGCTGGCGGTTAACTGTTGGGCGAGGGCGAGCATAGTGGTGGTTTTGCCAGTTTGCCGGGGTGCATGGATGACAAAGTAGCCCTGCTGCTCAATTAGTGGGTCTAACTGGGGTAGCCGCGCTATGGGCGAGAGCATGTAGTGGATGTCGGCTTTGCACGGACCGGCGGTGTTAAACCATTTGGGCATGGGAGTTTTGAGGTTTGAGTAGGGGCGGGTTTATGGGCTTACATGTCGCTATTGATGATAACCTTTTTTCAAACCCGCCCTGACCGAGTTTTGATCGCTTTTATTGTCCCTACCTACTTAACGGGAAGTTCGATAATAAATTCTGAGCCTTTGCCTAAGTCAGACACACAGCTAATTTTACCCTGATGTTTTTCTACGATAATCTGGTGACTTATGGCTAACCCTAAACCCGTGCCACTCCCGACAGGTTTGGTGGTGAAAAACGGGTCAAAGATATGCTGATGCACGTTATCACTCATGCCAATTCCGTTATCGCGAATCCGAATAATTATGGATTGCTCCTGTGTACCTTCAGGTTCTCTATGATTAGATACTTCAGTGGTGATAGTAATCAATCGAGGTTCGGCTTGACAGTTTAAGGCTTCAATCGCATTATCAAAGATATTGATAAAGACTTGATTTAACTGACTGGCATAACAAATCACTTTGGGAAGTTGGCTATAGTGTTTAATCACTTGAATTTCTGGGCGATTGCCTTCAGCCCGGAGTAGATGCTGTAATATGAACAGGGTGTTATCAATGCCTTCATGGATATCTACAAGTTTTAACTGAGCTTCATCCAACTTAGAGAAGGATTTGAGCGATCGCACAATTTTCCCGATGCGTTCAATCCCCACTTCCATGGAGGTGAACAGCTTATCCCAATCCTCAACCAGAAACTCTAAATCGATCTCTTGACTCAGTTGTTCAATTGCGGCGCTGGGTTCAGGATAGGTTTGCTGATACAGGTGTACGAGTTTTAATAGGTCTTGGAAATAGTCACGGGCATAAGTAATATTGCCGTAGATAAAGTTGGCGGGATTGTTGATTTCATGGGCAACACCGCCAATCATCCGCCCTAAACTGGACATTTTCTCGGTTTGGATTAGTTGGGCTTGGGTACGTTTTAATTCTTTCAGGGTGTCTTGAAGCGCCTTGGCTTTTTTCCGTTCGCGGGTTTCTGATTTCTGCAATTCTAATTCGATTTGTTTGCGATCGCTAATATCGCGGTGAGTACCTGTCATCCGCACGGGTGAACCGTTTTCATCGTTGGCGACGACTTTCCCGTAGTTGGAAATCCATTTATAGTCCCCGGATTGGGTTTGAAGTCGATAGTCTAATTGGTAGGGGATGGAATGATCGTGTAAATGCGCCTGCAACAGTTCCATCACCCCCGGTTTATCGTCGGGATGGATTAGGTTTTCCCAAGTCTTAATATGTCCTGATATTTCATCACAATCATAACCCAGCATATCGAACCAGTGACGGGACAAATACACCTCTCCAGTGTTGACATTCCAATCCCATAACCCATCTCCTGATGCGTCTAACGCCAGTTGTAAGCGTTCTTCACTTTGGTGTAAGGCGGCTTGCGATCGCGTCCGTTCGATGGCAATTTTGGCAAGGTAGAGAATTTGATCAATTAAGTCTTGATCCAGAGTCGTGGCGGTTTGCGGTTGGTGATAATACCCGGCAAATGTGCCTAAAATGCTGCCATCACTGCATAAAATGGGGACAGACCAACAGGCTCGCAACCCATGAGCTAAGGCTAAGTCTTTATAATTTGCCCATAACGGATCAGTAGCAATATCGTTGACAATAACCGTTTCTTGGCGATACGCCGCCGTACCACAGGAACCGACACCCTCACCAATTTCCACACCATCGATCGCTTGATTATACGCATCAGGTAAACTCGGTGCTGCACCTAAGCGCAGTTTCCCCTGTTCATCGACTAAGAGAAAGGAACAGCGCATTTGCCCAGATCGTTCCTCAACGAATTGGGCTAAGGCTGCCAAAATATCCGGTAGGGGCGCATCGGAAGCAATCTGTTTCAGGAGATCATTTTGCTGTTCTAGCACCATTTGGGCTTGCTTGCGTTCTGTTATATCCAGAACGGTTCCCATTAGTTTAATTACCTGATTTTGGGCATTCAGGACAGGTTTACCTCGACCTTCTAGATAGCGAACTTCACCATCGGGACGAATAATTCGATATTCAATCGTATAGGATTGAGGCGTCTTGATCGCGTTTTTCACCTGTTGGGTAAATAAAGGGCGATCATCGGGATGAATCCAAGTCAGATGTTGCTTATAGGTGAGGGGGTTTGGGTTAGGTTCTAGCCCATAAATTCGGAAGAGTTCCGTTGAGCCAATAATCTCCCCCGTCAGCCGATTAGACTCCCAACTACCAACAGATGCAATTTTCTGGGCTTCGGTGAGTCTGGCTTCAGACAGGCGCAGGTTGGCTTCGGCTGTTTTGCGATCGCTAATATCAATCGCAGCACCTAGGGTTTGTCGGGTTGTCCCGTCTGCATCCTGTTTAAACACGGTTTCTCGGCAAAATAACCAACGCCATTCCCCGTTTTTGTGGCGCATCCGGTACTCTAACTCAAAGACTTCCCCCACGTTGGCATATTTAATTCGTTGTGCATGATCCGAGAGGATAGCAAAATCATTGGGATGCATCAGCAGCGAGAGAACCTGGTTCCCCATTTCCTGGATTTCTGCGGGGGTATAGCCTAAAATTTCATGGATTTCCCGGTTGGCGTAAATATTGCGCCTTTCTACCCAATCATGAATGTAGATAATATTGGGATTGGCATCATTAATTGCCTGTAGCCAGCGCTGAGAGTCTTGCAGGGCTTGATCCAGTTGCTGGCGTTCAATTCCCACCGCGATTTCGTGAGCAATCGAGGCGAGGGTATCCAGAGTTGTTAGGGGTAAGGGATGACGGGCGAACATTGCCATAACCCCCACCAGTTCATTGTTTACGATCAGGGGATAACCAGCAAAGGATACCATTCCTTCCCGTCGCGCCCAGTCTGGATCAGTGATTTGAGGATCATTGAGGATATCATTGGTGAGGTGGGGTTGGCGTTGACTGGCGATGCGACCTAGTTTTGAGTTACTCAGAGGTACTTTGGCATGAGCGCCATTAATATGAGTGTACAATCCCGCCGAGGCTTGTAACTCTAAAATATTGTCTTGGGAATTCAGCGTCCAAATTCGGGCAAAGGCGACATCTAGGTGTTGAACAAAAGCCTGAGTACAGCGAAACAGCATCGCGGGTAACTCACTTTCCTGACTCAATGCAAATCCGATATCTGAACGCAAAGCTAAGCGCCGCGCATGTTCGGCTAACTCGGCTTCGGCTTGTTTGCGATCGCGAATTTCTTGGTGCAACTGGGCGTTTTGTTCTTGGAGTTGCTGGGTTAACAATTTGAGATGTAGGTGAATTTTAACCCGGGCTAACACTTCATCCAGTTGAATCGGTTTGCTAATATAGTCAACCGCCCCTAAGGATAACCCTTTGACTTTTGCCTGAGAATTCGACGTATCCACCGCCGCCGTCATAAAAATAACTGGGATATCTTTGGTTTTCTCCCACCCCTTCAGATGACGACAGGTTTCAAAGCCATCCATTTCTGGCATCATCACATCCAGTAAGATCAGAGCGGGATTCAGTTTCTCTAATAGTTTCAGCCCTTGCTCACCACTTTTAGCAATCCGCACCTCAAAGCCGGAATCTCTCAAGAAATCCGAAACCAGTTTCAGATTCTCTGGCGTATCATCGATAACCAGAATTTGTGCATATCCTTGAGAATTCTGCATCTCCCCCCAGACGTTCGTCAACTCGTTTGGGGAATCTGGATTTAACTGAGAATTTGGATAAAGTGACATTTTAGCTTAGTTTCCCTTGCCCGGTAATGCTATTCTATTCGCTGGACACGGGATGGGGTAGATAAGGAGTCTAGTTTTACTCAAAATTTAACTTAGCTAGCATCAGTGAAACGATCTTCAGTTTCCCGATTACTCTGTCGCCGTTTTTATCTAGCTCAACGCTATACTAAACCTATCAAAAAGCCGATCAGGTAAAGAGGGCGGGTTTTGTCTGTTCCATTATCTCAGACGATCAACATTGCCAGATAGGGTAGGGAGGGCGGGTTTTGTTTGTTCCATTATCTCAGACGATCAACATTGCCAGATAGGGTAAAGAGGGCGGGTTTTGTTTGTTCCATTATCTCAGACGATCAACATTGCCAGATAGGGTAAAGAGGGCGGGTTTTGTTTGTTCCATTATCTCAGACGATCAACATTGCCAGATAGGGTAGGGAGGGCGGGTTTTGTTTGTTCCATTATCTCAGACTATCAACATTGCCAGATAGGGTAAAGAGGGCGGGTTTTGTCTGTTCCATTATCTCAGACTATCAACATTGCCAGATAGGGTAGGGAGGGCGGGTTTTGTTTGTTCCATTATCTCAGACTATCAACATTGCCAGATAGGGTAGGGAGGGCGGGTTTTGTTTGTTCCATTATCTCAGACTATCAACATTGATCCCTAAACCCGCCCCTACATTTAACTATTCTGTAAATTTATACCTGTTTGCTATAACAGTTTAGAGGAAACAGGGAACAGGAAATAGGGGCAGTAGGGGCGCAAAGACTTGCGCCCGATTTCATCAAACAAAGGACATAATACAAAATACCAATCCCTAATCGCCAAAACAATTATCCAATAACTCAACAATTTTATCATAGTCAAACTGAGCCGCCATTTCCAACACTTCAAGGGCAAAGGGAATATAATCTGGATTAATATCTTGCAGTCGCATCGTTTCCTCCTCAACCCCAGCGACATCCCCCATACTCGCCGCTTCATAGAGAACCGTTAACTCCTCCTGAGTCGGAATTACGCGATCGCCTGATTCTAAATAGGAGTTGGCGGGGTCAGCGTTCTCTTGATAAACCCAGGATACATTTAGATACACTTGAACTTTCTGTAACAACTCTGCTGTGGCAATTGGCTTAGTCATAAAATCAGTACAGCCAGCATCCAAACTCTCCACTCGGTTATTGGCAAAAGCGTTAGCAGAGACTGCAACAATGGGTGTTGATTTAAACTCAGGATTTTGGCGTAATTGTTGCGTCATTTGATGTCCATTCATCACAGGCATGACAATATCAACGAGAATCAAATCCGGTTGCCATTCCCTCACTTTGTCTAATCCCTCTTGTCCATTCGCGGCTTCTTGGATTTCAAAGCCAATGGGTTCTAAAATACTTCTAAGAACCGCACAATTTTCCCAGCGATCATCCACAATCAAGATTTTGCGTTGATCACCCGTATACCCCACAACTGTCTCCAGGGGTTTTGCTGGAATAAACTTGGCTGAAGAAGAGACTTCCGGTAAATCCACCTCAAACCAGAATTTACTGCCTACGCCGGGATGACTTTCAACCCGAATTTGGCTTCCCATCAAGGCGATGAGTTTCTTAGTAATTGCTAATCCTAATCCGGTGCCTTCATGGTGACGAGAAGTTTCCTTAATTTGCTCGAAAGGTAAGAATATTTTCTCTAAGTCTTCGGCACTCATGCCAATTCCCGTATCTTCAACCTGGAAGCGGGTTTTGTCATTTGTCATTTGTCCTTGGTCATTTGTCATTTGTCCTTTGTGAATTATATTTACTGTAAAAGTGACAGTCCCTGTATCGGTGAATTTAACCGCATTAGAAAGCAGGTTCATTAAGATTTGACGGAGACGCTTTTCATCCCCATGAACGATTTGTGGCACAGGTGTGGGAGGATTATAGATAAAATTAATATCTTTTTGAATGGATTTGAGGTGAAAGATTTCACAGAGTCCGACGAGGAATGAGGGAAAATGAAAGTCTTCGGGATAGAGTTCCAGTTTTCCAGCTTCTACTTTCGATAAGTCTAAAATATCGTTAATTAGGGTGAGTAAGTGTTCACCGCACTGGTGAATAATCTCAATTCCGTCTTTTTGTTTTTGGGTTAAGTTGGGATTGGGTTTAAGAATTTGAGCATAGCCTAAAATACCATTTAAGGGGGTGCGAAGTTCATGACTCATTGAGGCTAAAAATGCACTTTTAGCGCGATTCGCGGCTTCAGCGGCATCTTTGGCTTGGGCTAATTCGATCTCGGTTTTCTTGAGTTCAGTAATATCAATTTCAATCCCATCCCAAACCGTTCGTCCATCGGCTAAACGACGAGGTGCAGAACGCAGATAAGACCATTGAATATCACCCGTTAGTTTTCGCTTCCGCATCTGCATTTCAAATACTGACAGATTAAGTCGCGATTCTTCGGTGAGTTGCTGATTAAGCAAGCGATCTTCTTCAAAAATTAGATTATGTAGAACAGAGGCATCCTGAAGAATCACCTCCGGTTTAATTCCGAATAAGCGTTCAATCCCAGCAGTGATATAGGAGAAGTAAATCTTGCCATTGGGTTCGTGAACGAGTTGATAAATTATACCATTGGGTAGATTATCGGCTAGAGTACGCAATTGGTATTCGCGCTCTTGTATGGCTAATTCTGCCTGTTTGCGTTCGGTGATATCTTTACCAATTCCCACTGTAGAACCATCGGGTAAGCGAATATTTGCCCAAGTAATGTCTAGAATTTCGCCCCGGCGGGTTTGAGTCTGAAAGTCTTGCCAAGTGCCATCGGCTTTGAGCATAAACTCTAACACTGAGGTGCGATAGTCTGGGTCAGGATAAATCTCTGCCATAATATCAATATCTCGCATTTCTGCCAGTGACCATCCCAATGTTTGCTCCAATGCTGGGTTAATAAGTTGTACCTCAACTTCCTCATTATAGAAGCACAATAGGATTGGAATAGAATCAAAAATTGTCTGGAGAATTTCTTTTTGCTGACTCAATGCCAATTCAGCCTGTTTGCGATCGCTAATGTCTCGGAGAATGGCGGTACAGATAATTTCGCCATTGATATCCAGCTTAGAAATGGAGGCTTCCATGGGAAACTCTGTCCCATCCTGGCGGCGACCAAAAATTTCATTGCGTTCTCCCATTTGTCGCGCTACACCTGGCGATTCGGCAAAATTAGTAACATGTTGGCGGTGAATTGTAGCGGCGCGATGGGGTAAGAGTAAATCTAGAGATTGACCTAATATTTGATCTGCCTTGTAGCCAAACATTTGTTCTGCACCCTGATTGAATAGGATAATCCGTTGTTCACTATCCACGGAAATAATCCCATCTTTGGCAATTTCTAGAATCCCGGCAAATCGCGCTTGAGAGGCGGCTAGAGCCAGTTCAGCTTGTTTGCGATCGCTAATATTTCGGGTGAGGGCAATCACTTCAGTTTGATTCAGGGGAACCATTCGCGCCTCGAAGTATTGTTCCCCATGAGATAGGGGTAAGGAATACTCGATAGTCACTAGGGATTCAGTTGTCAAAACTTGCTGAATCGCGGCATAGAGTTTTGTTCCCGCCGTCGTCTGTAATACATCTTGAATTTTATGGTTAACAAATGAGTCCGGTGATGTATATAACTCCTTATAGTTTTTGGTGCGAAAATCCAGAATCGTGCCATCCGCCGCCAGCCGAAATAGGATATCCGGAAAGGCATCAAAAATCGCTTGCATTTCCTGGTTGGTTTGCCGCAATTGGGTTTCAATTTGTTTCAATTCGGTGAGATTTCGACAATTGACGACAACGCCGAAAATCTGCTGATTGGCATCCAGATAAGGAATATAGGTGACGCTGATAAACTCCCGTTTCCCTCCCGGATAGTCAAACCATTCTTGATAGTTTATGGTTTCCCCCGCCAGACAGCGATCTAAATTGGGTTTAATTACCTGTACAAACACGTCCTCTCCCAGCAAATCACTCACCGAATGACCAACAATTTCGTTATATTGTTTTTGGTTCCAATCCAAATAGGCTTGATTGATAATCTGATAGGTGTAATCCCGATCAACCAAGGAAATGGCATCAGTTGTTGATGACACAATCCGTTCATGGCGTCGCAAGGCGTCTTCGGCTTCTTTGAGTTCAGTGATATCTTGAGAGGTTCCCAAGATCTTAATCACCTGGTTATTTTCATCCCGTTCAAATACTACTTCCCGTGACAGTAACCAACACCACGAGCCATTTTTGTGGCGAAATCGACTCTCGGTGGTTAATATATCGCTATCGGTAGCCGTTTGCCAAAAGTTCAGGTTGCGCTCAATTAACGGCAAGTCATCGGGATGTAAGGTGTCTAGGAAAAACTGTATTCCTCGTCCGACAATTTCTGCGGGAGTGTAACCCAATATATCCAGAGACTGTTGATTAATATAGAGATCGGTTTCCGCCGTGGGGTCAAACAGGTAAAGCAGTTGTGGCGAAGCATTAATGATTTTCTCAATAAACCGTTGATTTTCCTTAAGTTGGAGTTCAACCTGTTTGCGATCGCTAATATTAAAGCTGGTGCCAATTAGTCGATAAATGCGCGAGTTGCTGTCTTTCAGCGGGGTTAAATTACTAATCCACCAAGAATCTTTTCCGTTAATCTGCAGCGAATGTTCATAGGTAATTTTCTCTCCCGCCGCCAGACAGCGACGATACCGTTGACACACCGCCTCGGCAATGTCTGGTGTTAATACCTCTTGTAGCGTTTTCCCTTTTATTTCTAAGTTGCGAAGACCGGACATCCGTTCATGGGTGGGATTAATGCTAACATAGCGAAACTCACCGTTTTCCAGAACGTCAACGATAAAGACAGCCGCTTCAATGCCTTCGTAAATACTGCGTAAAAACGCTTCACTTTCTCGTAAGGCTTCCTCCGTTTGCTTCCGTTCCGTGATATCCTGGACGACAACCATTCCGGCAATAATCTCTCCCGCCTCATTCCGCACCGCCCGCGTTTGCAGCAGTTGAATCCGATGTCGATAGGGCATTTCTAGGCTTTTTTCTATCCCCGCTAAAGCCTCACGATACAAGGGTTCAACTAAAGCACATTCTTGCTCAGATAACGCCTCCCAAATCGTTTTTCCTTCTAAGACATTCCGACTATATCCTGAGCCTGAGCGACCTAATCCTTGACCATCTGCCACTAAATAACGGAGATCCTGATCAAATAAGAAAATTGCCCCATTGGGAAAATGTTTTGCCATAGTACGGTAGAGTTGTTCACTATAGCGTAGGGCGTCTTCGGCTTGTTTCCGTTCGGTAATATCTTCAACCAAGCCAACAAACCGCAACAGTTCTCCCGCCTCATTCCGCACCACCGAAATATCAGCAGTAATCCAGTGTTGTTCACCATTAGGTCGAAGAATCCGATACTCCCGCTTCACCGAATGTCCTTGAAACTGTTGGCTAATAGAATCGAGAACCAAGGAACGATCCTCGGGATGTACCGCCTCTATCCAGGATTCTGGGTGTTGATATAGACTTTCACAAGAACGTCCCCAAATCGTTTCGTAGGCGGGACTGACGTAGAGAAACTGACCAGAATTGGCGGAGCGAACAAAGAAGAACTGACTTACGGTTTTGGCAATTTCTTGGAAGCGGTTCTCGCTCCTGATTAAGGCTTGTTCAAACTGCTGGCGCTCAGTGATATTTTGGGTGACAACCATCCCAGCGATGATGGTTCCTGCATCATTTCTCACCGCCGTACTCTGACACAAATAGGTGAACCCTTCAAAGCTAATTTCTTGAGTCTGCTCAACTCCGGCTAACGCCGCATGATAGAGTGGCTCAACCCTGGCACAATTGTCTGGCGGTAAAACCTCCCAGAGGGTTTTCCCACGCAAGGCTTCCCCGCGATGTCCGGCTTCTGTCAACGCCTGACCATCCGCCACCAGATAGCGTAGGTTATGGTCAAATAGGAACATGGCTCCATTGGGGAAGTTCCTAGCCATGGCGCGGTACAGGTATTCACTGGTGCACAGAGCGTCTTCAACCTGTTTGCGATCGCTAATATCCCGTGCTACCCAAATTACTGCCTGATCAGACAAAGGCGCAATGGAGATAGTAAACCACTTATCCTGATTATCGAGGTTTAAATTATAGTCAAAATAAAGGGGTTGCTGGCTATCCAGTACCTCTTGCACTTGAGCAAACCAAGAGTCCTCATGGTCTTGAAAAAATTGCTCGATAATCACATTCAACAGGTGACTATCTTCCGGGAATAAGTAGGTTCGCTTGGTCGGTGCAACTTCGATATTTTTATGAGCATCAATAATCAGAATAATATCGTTAATGGCTTCAAAAATTGTCCGAATTTGTTGTTCAGAACTATACAGCTTACCTTCGAGTAACTGACGTTCCGCGATTTCTCGTTGTAATCGGGCGTTGGCTTCCCTTAATTCAGCCGTTCGTTGAGCAACGTTGGCTTCTAGATTTTGATGGTAATTCCGTTGGAGTGCCTCGGCTCGCTTGCGTTCGGTGATATCCGCAAACGCCGCGATCGCGCCAATAATTGTCCCCATTTGATCCAATAGTGGTGTTCCATAAACTTCTAAGGGAACAATCTGATCCGATTGATGAATTTCTATGTCTTCTATCCTCGTCTGTTCCCCGTTAATGGCGCGAACCACGGGCAGATTTTCGACCGGATACAATTGATCTGTTTCACTTTGATAAACCTGATACGTTACAGCTAATTCCTCAGTTTTGGCGTCGGGTAATGTCTCGATTCCCAGTAACTCTTTTGACCTTTCATTCGCATACGTCAATTGTCCGGTAACATCATGAACCGATATCCCTATCGGTATTGCTTCCAGAATTTGAGTCAATCGGCTTTCACTTTGAGTTAAGGCTTGATTGGAGGATTGAAGTTGAGTAAAATACTGGTGTAGTTGCGCTGCCATTGTCTGGAATGATTCTGCCAGTTGACCGACTTCATCCCCCCGGTTAATCGGGATGGATTGCTGCCATTCTCCCCGCGCGATCGCGTCAGCGGCTCTATTTAACTGGAGAATCGGTTTCGTCACCCAGCGAGCGGTACTAATTCCCAGCACAATAGACAGGATTAATGCTGCCACACACAATGCGATCGTGGTGCGTGTATTGGCATAAATTTCTGCCATAAAGTCCGATTCCGGAACAACGGTAACAATTAACCAGTTCAACCCAGATTGCTCCTGGATGGGGTTAATTTGCAGGAAATAGCGATTGTCGTTAAATGTAAACTTAAACTTTTGGTCTTGCTTAATTTCAGACCAATGATTAACCTGATTCAATAGAATCTTGACGGAGGCTTGAGTCAGGGGATTCCTACTATTTTGAGCAGGTAGCCGCCAATCTTGAGGATTTAAGTTCTTGAGATAATCTGACTCTAAATCTGGCTTAAAGGGGATTTCACCCGTAGAACTAGCAACAAGTTCTCCTTTTTGATTAACAATGAAAACTTGACCAGTTTTTCCTACCTCCACACCCTCTATAAATTCAGCCAACTCAGGCACAAAAAGGGTAGCCGCTACAACCCCTTGAAAATCTCCCTCTGAGTTATCAAAGGGTAAAAAATTAACCATCATTAATAAAGGTTGATCAACGCCCTGGGATAAACTAACAACGGGACGCCAAATTTCTTGACCTGCCTGTTTTGTCGCTGGATACCAAGCCTCACCCTCAGGTGGATCATTGTGGGGATCATAGTCAGTCATACTCTTGATTCGTTTTAGTCGCGTTCCCTGAAGATTGGCAGCATACTTGTGAAAGGCATATTTTGTCGATTTATCAAGAACACGAATTATTAAAGAATCACTTGCCAATGAATTTGCTACAGCCAGAAATTCTTTTTCCTCAGTAGCAATTGCCATACTACTCACCGTGCCATAAATTTGCAGTTGCTGGGCGAAGTAGCGTTCTAATCCGGAAAAGTTTTTCCAGTCTACAACCCCGGTATGAATAGCAGCAGCAAGGTTTTGAGTAACCTGGTGAGGACTCTCTAGATAATGGTACACATTTTGTTCGACGCGCTCGTCCACCTCATCGATTAACTGATAGGCTAAGTTGTCAACTGTCTTTTGACCATTACGATAGGAAAGATATCCAACCAATCCCACCGTTCCCACAATTTGCAGGACAAACGGAACAATAATAACGGTTCTCAGAGGCAGGTTTCCGGCAACATTAGCTAGGAATGATTTTAGGGATTGACTAGGATGTAGCATACTTTGTCATTTGTCATTTGTCATTTGTCATTTGTGATAATTGAATGGTTAGGTCGGGGCGGGTTTAGTTATATCCGGGTGAAATCAAAATGTTAGTGGTAAAACCCGCCCCTACATAGGGCTTGCTGAATACAATAGACGTTCTATAGCGCTCCCCCTGCTCCCCCTGCTCCCCCTGCTCCCCCTGCTCCCCCATCTCCCCCATCTCTGGCAATCTTGGCGAAAGAAGGCACAGATTGGGCTTACTATTGGGTAGTTGCCCCTGTTGGGTTCACTACCTTCTGACACATGACTGAAGGATCACATCGTATTCAGACGAGTCGCCTGATATTATTTACAACGCTTTGGCTAACCTTATTTATATTATCGGTTAAAGTTTCTGCGGCTTGGGCGACGCGATCGCTAAGTCTTATGGCAGAATCGATGCAGACGTTATTGGTTAGCTTCAGTACCCTGCTGAATTTATATAAGCTAATCGCCCATGAGCATCCCATCCGGCGATCGGTGTATGGTCATGGTAAGTGGGAAACCCTGATCCTATTCTTACTGATTGGCTTTCTGGGGTTTACCGGATTAAATGTCTGGGGAATGTCAGCGCAACAATTATTGAACCAACCCTCAGATGAGTGGTTGACGTTTCCGGTGCGAGTAAGTTTACCCCTGATTCAATTACTCGCCGTTGTGATCATTACCAGTTTAGGATTGGCATTAGTTGGACGGTATCAAGGGAAACAACTCAGAAGTGCTGCCTTAGGGTTTAATGCTCGACAACTGTTGTTGGATGTTTGCCTGACTCTTGTGGTACTCCTGGGACTTTTGGGCGTCGAGGCGGGTTGGGTTTGGCTGGATGTGGTGTTAGCCATTGTCTTGGTTCCCGTGGCGGTGAGGAATTGCTGGCAAGTGATCAACTGGCAATTTCCCCTACTGGTTGAGCAAACCGCGATCGCTCCCGAAATTCTAGCGCAAATTGCTCATCAAGTTGGTGGAATTACTCACTGTTATCATATTCAGTCACGGGGAATTGTCGGGCGTTATGTGTATATTCAAATGCACCTAATCATTCATCCTGAATTTGCTGGCGTAACCTCTGTACTGGTGGAACGAATTAAGGGCATGATTGAGGAAGAATATGGTCCGGTGCAGGTGACGTTTTATATTGATGATGATTTTACGGTTGCGGCAAATCGTCATCGTTCAGGGTTTATGTCCAATCAGAATCCTGATAATCAAAATAATCCTGAGTTCGGGGATTGGTGATTTGTCGTGCGTTAAGCGAAGCCATGCCGCAGGCTTTGCATCTTGCTCGCTACTAATACCCAATTTAAATGCATGACAGCTTATCATTTGCGATAATTGAACGGTTAGGTTGGGGCGGGTTTAGTTACATCAGGGTGAAAACGAAATGTTAGTAGTAAAACCCGCCCCTACAAAAGATGTTTCATCGGAACGCCTCTTTTCCCCCAGCTTCCAGACGTAGCATGCTACGTCTCTACATTGCTTCCCCTGCTCCCTCTGCTCCCTCTGCTCCCTCTGCTTCACCCATCTCCCTCATCTTCCTCATCTTCCTCATCGTCTTCATCCGGAAGAGTAATATTATACTTTTCTAATTGCTCCTGTAACTTAACCTCCCGTTCTTCCATTTGTTGCTGTTGGAGTTTTAATTCAATTTCCAAGGCTTGAATATTTTCGCGACGGGCTTCCATTTCAGCACGCTGACGAGTTAAATCTTGACTTTGTAACGTCAAATCTTGTCGCCATTGTTCGGTGCGGGTTACTTCTTCCTGTAAGAACATGGGCGTAATTCCGATAGTTAGGTATCGGTGGACGAAGTTTAATACCCACTCCTTGGCAGATTGAATATCCTGAACCTCTTGATTGTCAGAAATGTTTACCAACACTAACGATCCTTGATGAATGGAGTTCGCACCATCTAGCGAAATGCTTTCTGGTGGATTAATGACTGCCCAGCAATCATCCGATTCTTGACGAGCTAGCAATTCGAGTTTAATGCTGCCGTCGTTGTCATTTTTCTGCACTTCACCCAGATGTAGCATAGCCTGTTAGTTGTTGGTCGTTAATGAGCAAGGAATTGATTTTCACGAAAGAATAATTTATCATCAGTTTTAAAGTCGCTTGAGGCGATCGCGCAAAATTTCGGCTTGATGCAGAGACTCACTCAATGCATCCTTGGCACCCTGGACAATAGGGGTGGGGGCTTTATTGACAAAGTTTGGATTCGCCAAACGACTAGACAGAGATTTGACTTCAGCATCGATTTTACTGAGGTCTTTTTCTAACTTAGCGCGAAGTGTTTCAACATCGACTAAACCGGCTAGAGGAATAATTACTTGAACCGTACCCGTTACCCCTGCCATCGTGTTTTTCAATTCTTCGGTTAAGGCTGGCACAATCGTCAAGGTATCAACTTTGCCTAAGTCTTGTAGATAAGATTCACCCTTCTGTAAAATCTCCCGTTCATTCGGATTTTCGCTTTGCAAAATCACCGGGGCTTTTGTCTTGGGTTTAACCCCTGCTTCAGCACGCAAGTTACGGATAGTGCGGATTGCACCAATGAGTAACTCGAACTGCTTTTCTAGGTCTTGATTGATGGGAAATGCACCAG
Organism: Coleofasciculus sp. D1-CHI-01; assembly: GCF_040218875.1. NCBI lineage: Bacteria > Bacillati > Cyanobacteriota > Cyanophyceae > Coleofasciculales > Coleofasciculaceae > Coleofasciculus > Coleofasciculus sp. D1-CHI-01. The sequence goes on along the minus strand of NZ_JAVJQP010000020.1, from coordinate 10,997 downwards.
GTTCGGTTTCCTGGGGTAACGCCGGATAGGGTTGTAGCGCTAAAGACTCGTCTGTCTTTTGAGTTAAAGTATGCCAGATTTCTTCGGTAATGTGCGGCATAAACGGATGCAACAGTTTCAGGATACCATCAAGAATGTATGCCAGGGTTTGCTGGGCGATTTGCCGCGATTGGGTTCCCTGCTGTCGCAGGCGTTGTTTAACCAGTTCAATATACCAGTCACAAAAGTCACCCCAGATAAAGTCATAGAGTCCCTTGGCGGCTTCTCCTAAACCGTACTGTTCGAGATCCTGACGGGTTTGAGTAACGACTTGATAAAAGCGGGAGAGAATCCAGCGATCGCATAATTCTAATGTATCCCGTTCCTGTGCCAATGGCGAACCCAAGGCTTGAGGCGATTTACCATCCAGATTCATCATCACAAACCGCGCCGCATTCCACAGTTTATTGGCAAAGTTGCGCGAGGCTTCTACGGATGCCGATTCATCGGTTTGGCGATTATACTCTAAACGAATATCTTGACCTGCACCGGCGACTTCCCGGATTAAGGTATAGCGCAGCGCATCAGTACCATATTTCTCGATTAGGATGAGTGGATCAATACCATTATTTGCCGACTTGGACATCTTTTTGTTATTTTCATCCCGGACTAAACCATGGATATAAACGGTTTGGAATGGCATTTGATCGGTAAAATATTCTCCCATCATCGTCATCCGGGCAACCCAGAAAAAGATGATATCAAAGCCTGTAACTAATACGGTGGTAGGATAGTACGTCTCTAAATCTGCTGTCTGTTGGGGCCAGCCCATGGTGGAGAAGGGCCACAAGCCGGAGGAAAACCAAGTGTCGAGAACGTCGGGATCTTGAATTAGTTTGACAGATTCGCCAAATTGTGCTGTTGCTTTTTCTAAGGCTTCGGCTTCACTATGAGCCACGATAAAGGGAGTATGATCGGTAATTTGTCCCCCGGTTTCACTAACCGCATACCAAGCGGGAATTTGATGTCCCCACCAGAGTTGGCGAGAAATACACCAGTCTTCTAGTTTAACTAACCAGTCTCGGTAAACTTTTGTCCAGCGATCGGGGACAAAATTGGGGGAGTTATGCTGATCCAGCGATTCCAAGGCTTTATCCGCCAGGGGACGAATCTTGACGAACCATTGGGTGGATAATAGGGGTTCAACCGGGACTTTACCGCGATCGCTATAGGGAACCGTATGATGGTAGTCTTCTACCTTAACCAGGCATCCATCCGCTTCGAGGCGCTGCACCACATTTTTCCGTGCCACAAATCGGTCTTGTCCTTGAAACTCGCCCGCATTTTCATTCAGCGTGCCATCTTTATTCAGAATAGTAATGAAGGGCAAGTCATGGCGTTTGCCCATCTCAAAGTCATTGGGATCATGGGCAGGTGTCACTTTGACGCAGCCTGTCCCGAAGCTAGGGTCAACTAACTCATCCCCAATCACCGGAATCTCTCGCCCCATAATCGGCAAGGTCAAGGTTTTGCCAATTAAATGCTGATAGCGTTCATCGTTGGGATTAACCGCCACTGCTGTATCTCCCAGCATGGTTTCCGGGCGAGTTGTCGCCACTTCCACTGACCCCTTTCCCTCAGTCAGGGGATAACGAAAATGCCACAGATGACCATTAACTTCCTTATTTTCCACCTCCAAATCCGAAACCGCCGACTGTGACTGGGGACACCAATTCACCATATATTCACCCCGGTAAATCAGTCCGGCGTCATAGAGTTGGACAAAGGCTTCCAGCACAGCATTAGACAAGCCTTCGTCCATCGTGAACCGTTCCCGCGACCAATCCACCGACACACCCAAGCGACGCAATTGGTTAACAATCCAACCCCCTGATTCTTCCTTCCATTGCCAAGCGCGATTCAGATAGGTGTCCCGTCCTACATCTTGACGAGTTTTGCCTTCGGCTTTCAGTTGCCGATCTAAGATTGTGGACACGGCAATACTGGCATGGTCAGTCCCCGGAACCCACAGCGTATTAAACCCCTTCATCCGGTTGTAGCGGACTAGGATATCCATAATGGTTTGTCCCAAGGCGTGACCCATGTGCAGGCTACCTGTGACATTGGGCGGTGGAATCACCATGGAATAGGGTTCACCACCTTGTTCTGGGTGGGCTTGAAAGACGCCCTGTTCTTCCCAGAACTGCTGCCATTTGGCTTCGGTCGTGGTGGGATCATATTGAGTGGGTAGGGAGGGAGTGGTTGCTGTCATGGAAATCTTGGGTTTTACGTTTAATTTTGCCATACCCGACGACGGGGTTTGGGTTTCACCGGGCTTAAAGTCAAAAAATAGATTAATTAAGTCTTGTTATTTTTTCAGACCACGGTAAGATATATAAGCCTCATACCAAGACACGATTATAAAGAAGGAAGAGGCAATTGCCTTTGTGCCACTTTGGGGTTAGCTGATGAAACACACCCTTTCCGTTTTAGTTGAAGATGAAGCTGGCGTCTTAACTCGCATCGCTGGTTTATTTGCCCGTCGCGGCTTCAATATTGAAAGTCTCGCCGTAGGTCCTGCGGAAAAAGTTGGGATTTCCCGGATTACGATGGTAGTGCCTGGGGATGAGCGATCGATTGAGCAACTCACCAAGCAACTCTACAAGTTGATCAATGTGATCAAGGTTCAAGAGATTACCACGACTCCTTGTGTGGAACGGGAATTAATGTTGATTAAAGTTAACGGCACCAGTTCCACGCGATCGGAGATTATTGAACTTGCCCAAGTATTCCGGGCGCGGGTGGTCGATATTGCCGAAGATTCCCTAACCATTGAAGTTGTGGGAGACCCGGGAAAAATGGTCGCGATCGTCCAGATTTTGAGCAAGTTTGGACTTCGGGAAGTCGCCCGGACAGGTAAAATTGCCCTGATCCGCGAATCCGGTGTCAATACCGAATATCTCAAGTCCCTGGAAGCCAAAGTATAGCTGAAAACCAGAACACCCACTCAGTCATTGAAAAATCGGAACAGGTAGAGACGTAGCATGCTACGTCTCTACCTATAATTAGCTTACGAATCCGGTTGCTCGATCGCCTGTGCCACCTGCAACGCATCAATCAGTTGAGCCATAGCATATTCTAAATGAGCGCCAGCATCAACTGCCACCCAACCATCAGTGGTTTGATGACGCCATTCAAAGTGAAGATGGGGACCGGTGGAAAATCCGGTGCTACCAACCAGCCCAATCACATTACCCTGATCCACCGATTCACCCGGTTGCACAAAAACTTCTGACAGGTGAGCATAGCGGCTTTCCTGAGTCCCTTCCTCATGGCGCAAAATCACCGTTAGTCCATAGCCACCTAAGTAATCAGCCGTAGCCACCTCACCAGGAGCCACCGCCAAAACGGGTGTCCCCGTCGGGGCGGCGATATCTGTACCCGCATGGAAACGAGATGTTCCGGTAATCGGATGGGTGCGCCACCCGAATACGGAGCTAATTGCCGACGGAATGGTTAAGGGGAAAATAAAGCTGGCATTACCGACGATAGTACGTCCCTGGGGTCGGTTGGAAAAATTATAGTAAGTCAGACCCGTGGGAGTGGTTTTGGATGATGCCGTTGGGGATAGAGAGGAGACGGGAGGACGGCGAGTATACTGCCGTCCCCCAGAATTGCCAGACACGGCAACCCGTTGAACTGACCGGACTGGGCGTCCCACACTGGCATTGACCGCAACTGGAGGTGTAGGGAGTCGAGTTCCGGCTGCTGTTGCTCTTTGGGGTTGAGGCGGTTGCGGTTGAACCTGTCCGGCGTTAGCCGTTCGGCGTGTTGGCGTCGCTTGACCTCCACAACTCCCACTCGTCAATCGTCCATTGCGCGACACGGTTTGACAACCAGTTGACCGCTCAGTCACAACCACAGTGGGTTTTTCCGTTCCCCGTGTTGCCCCCAGACTGTAGTTGGTCGGATCAATATAGCTATTATTCGGCGCGGCTGGGGATTGAGTCGCCGTCTGAGCCGGGGAAGGATTAACAATAACCTTCGGAGGTTTGGCTAAGGTAGCGGGAGCCGGGATGGAGAGACTCGGCGGATTTAGTCTCGGTTTTGCCGCTGGAGGTGTCGCCACTCTGGGTGTTGGTGCAGCCGGAGCCGGCGCTGGAGGCTTACTAACCGTAACCGGTGCAGGAGCAGCAGGTTTAGGCGCAGGAGCCGGGGGTCGATAAGCAGGTTTAGGCGCAGGGGCTGGGGCTGGCGGTGCAACAATAGCTTGTGGCGCAGCAGGTTTAGGCTGGGCGGGAGGTGCTGGGGGCGGCGGGGTAAATTTAATCGCTGGGGGAGCAGGCGGTGCGGCTGGGGCTACGCCTGTGTCGATTGGTGCATCGGTTTGAGCAACAACCAAACCACTACTGAGAACACCGAGTCCTCCCATCACACTGATGCCCTGCTTCAGCCAGGGATACCGATAAAATACGCCCGTTGGGGTGGAATTGGCGACGGTTTGTTTATTCATTTGGGACTCACTCCTCATGGCTCACTCTCAATCTAATATTGAGTAAAAATTTTTAGTCAATTTAAGGGAATTTAATTAGGCAAGAACACTGATTCCGTAATCCAAACAACTCATATTTAACATTTGGACTCAAGGCACCTCTTGAGAATAACCCAGACTAATTGTACCGGGCTTGAGGTGAATTTCGGGACGGATGGCGGCGTCAGCATTTGCATCCGTTGCCTGTGCTGAGTTTACGCTAACTCTTAGATCACCCGTTGACGTGACGCCTTTGATGATGCCAGGATTTCCGTTAACCTGAATCGAGACTCCCTGATGAAACAGTAACCTTTGATAGGACAACCGTAAATTATCAATGCCTGATTCTAACCCGTAGTGGTATCCCGATCGCAATCCCTGGATCACGATTGCGGCTAACAGTTCTAGGGAGGTTACGGATGGACTCATGGGTTGAGTCGCAAAAAAGGATTGTAAATTAATCCCTGTTTCTGGCACAGGATTGCTCCAGTTAATGCCTACCCCAATCACCGTTTTAGTAATTTGCCCCTGAGACAGTCGAGTTTCGGTGAGAATACCCCCCAACTTATAACCCAACAACAGCAGGTCATTGTGCCATTTAATCAGGACAGGAATACCATAGCATCTCAACGCTGTAGCAATACCCCAAGCGCTGCACATAGTTAGCTGGGCGCTATTGGATGCTTCCACATTCGTGGTTAAAGCCAACGATAAGTATAGCCCACCCTGCTCCGATTGCCATTGCCGTCCCCACTGTCCTCGTCCAGCCGTCTGTTGAGCCGCGATAACAATGGTAGGAGGTGGGGTTCCTCTGTCTAGTAATTCCCAGAGGGTTTGATTGGTAGAGGATAGGCTCTCAAATAAATAGATAGCAAGCTCCCCGATATCTTGAAGTCCTGGGAGTCTAGAGTCGGATAGCTGTTGTGTGACTGTTTGCAGGGCTATTTCCAGAGCTTGTTGATTAAGTACCACTACCGCTTAAAGATTAGCTAAGCTAGCCTATTGTACTGCTGACCTTGCCTTGATGGAATACCATGAACAATGAACAAAAATCAATGCATACGTGGCACTGGCAAACGTGGGACAATTTACCGTATCTAACCTGTAGTCTTCTAGAATCTTGGCATCACGGCTTCTTCACCTCAGCTTTCTCACCCCGTACCCCTGACCAAATTGTAGAAGCCCTACAGCCTGAAGCGAATGTTTATCGGGTGCGCCAAGTTCATGGGAATACTGTCCTCACACCCTCTGAAATTGTGGGTTCACTCAGTCAAAAGCAGACTCAGACACCGGAAAAACCTGCGGCTGATGGTATCTTCACTGAACACCCCCAGGAAGCTGTCTGGGTTTGCACGGCTGACTGTACGCCTGTGCTGATTGGCGATGAACAAACGGGACGAGTCGCGGCTATTCATGCAGGATGGCGAGGAACAGCGGCTCGAATTGTGCCAAATACGATCGCGCGATTCCTAGAAACCGGTAGCCGCCTCGACAATCTGAGGGTTGCCATGGGACCTGCGATCGCGCCAGACGTGTATCAAGTTTCGGAAACTGTCGCCATAGAAGTCGGTTCTAGCATTATCCCTACAGATAAAACAGATACTTCTGAATCGATTTTGGCTGAATTACAGCAGCTTACCTCTCCCCCAATTTTCGATGATCCCCATCCAGGGCGAGTACGTTTAGATGTACGGCGGGTAAACGCTATACAACTCGAACAACTCGGCTTACAGGATGAACAAGTCGCGATCGCGCCTCACTGTACCTATCAGCAACCGGAGTATTTTTTCTCCTATCGCCGCACTCAGCAAAAAAAGGTGCAGTGGTCAGGAATTGTCAGCAAATGAACCTGCAATCTGCTGTAATACTGTAGGGGCGCATAGACGTGCGCCCTTACTGGAAAAAACAAAGGACTAATGACCAATTACATTTCCGACGCTGTCGTTTGACCAATGAACGGTGACAGGTAAGCCACTAACGCCCCTAGCGCAAACGCCAATACATTCCGAAATAAAGGCAACCATTCAGCCGTCCGAGTGACAACAGGACCGATTCCGAAAGCAATGAAGAGAATACCCCACAAAGGAGAAAAGATTAACGCCCATTGCCAAGCCACAAGTTGTCCATCTTTGCGAGGAATCGCGGCAAATCCCAAAACGACACCACCCACTAAAGAGGTAATCAGGGTGAGAATCCACTGTTCTTGAGGCAAGCCCGGAACAACGTTACATCCACCCTTATTTAGGCAAGTTTTAACGGTGTCTAACGCTTGGACAATTGCTTGGTTTTCCCCATTGTCACGCACAAAGTAGAGATTACCAAAGCGTGTCTGTAACTCTACCCAAAAGGTACGGGGTAGAAATTGATATAAATCGTCGCCCACATTAAAGCCCAAGAGATTACCGCCGCGTGGGTCAGCAATCAATAAAACGCTTTTATCATTGAGTCCCCAGTAATCGCGAACGGCTAAACCGGGTGTACGGTCATATTGGGTTAATACCCGCAGCTTCCAGCCTGTTTGTGCCTCAAAGGTTTCTATGTCTTGAATTAAGGCTTCTTCCTGAAGCTGGGGGAGCAGGTTCGCCAAGTCAATAATGGGCGTCTGGGTTTCCGGGAGTAGATCGGGGTTGTTATAAGCCTGAGCGGATGGTGCGATCGCCCAAACAGAGCTAGCCAGACAAAACGCCACCAAGATTACCAAAAATCGTTTAAAAAGATCCAGCATTGCGATACACAGAACAATGGACAGGGGTTAAATATCTTAAACGGGAGATAAGGTTAGGTTAAGGTACAAGTTTCTTTACACTTGTTTACTTTACTCTAATATTTTGGATTTGTCATTCGTCATTCGTCATTCGTCATTCGTCATTTGTCATTCGTCATTCGTCATTCGTCATTTGTCATTCGTCATTTGTGATAATTGAACGGTTAGGTCAGGGCGGGTTTTGCAGCCAAGCAAAGGAAAACCATCAATATTAGTCCCTAAACCCGCCCCTACACACAGATACACCATGGTACGTTTCTACCCAGACTGTCCCCATCTCCCCCATCTCCCTCATCTCCCCCATCTCCCCCATCTCCCCCATCTCCCTCATCTCCCCCATCTCCCTCATCTCCCCCATCTCCCTCATCTCCCTCATCTCCCCCATCTCCCCCATCTCCCCCATCTCCCCCATCTCCCCCATCTCCCCCATCTCCCCCATCTCCCCCATCTCCCCCATCTCCCTCATCTCCCCCATCTCCCTCATCTCCCTCATCTCCCCCATCTCACCCATCTCCCCCATCTTCCCCATCTCCCTCATCTCCCCCATCTCCCTCATCTCCCCCATCTTCCCCATCTCACCCATCACCCCCCTGCCGAGAAACAGGAGCATTATCCTGAATCTCCTCATATCTCTTATACTCTTGTTCAACCGTATCCGGATCTGTCTCCTGTTGTTGCAAATCAAGAGCCTTACGTTCAGAGGGGGGTAAACGATCAAGGGAACGACGACTAGCCCCAGGGTTTCTCCAGGTTTTCCAAGCCGCTTTCACACCCGCAACAACGCTACGACTGCTGACTTGGGCTTGTTTCGCCTGATTTTTCGCACCTTTAATACTTTGATCAACTTGTTGCACGACTTGACCCGCGCTTTTAACGCCTTCATTCATATCGTTGCTCAAGTCACTAATTTCTAAACCCGTCAGACGAATCGACTCTAAAGTAGGCGGTAATTCCCGCCGCAGCGTATCTGCCAACTTTTCCACACTACGGGCTGCCCGTGCTAATTCTTGCAGCGCGGGTAATGCTGCCACTAAAACAGCCGTTAAGCTAACCGCGACTAATAAAATAGAGAGTCCGAGCCAAAATAGAGGATCAATCACCGACCGGTTGCCTACACTTGATGATCAGAAACGGACGCGGGTGATTCAGTCGCCACGCCAGATTGAGACGAGTTTAGTTCGTCTCGTGTCTTGGCGGAAGCCTCTTGTCCCGCCGCGATCGCGTCTCGTAGTCGGGTCAAGGTTCCATCCCAGTTGCGTAGGGCTGATTCGGAAAGGCGATCGGCTTGTAGTTGTACAGTTGTTGATAGATCTTCGGCTAAATCCGGTAAGGCATCTGTAGATTTTTTCAACAACCGTCGCGTATCCCGCCCTGAACGCGGGGCAATCAGCAATCCGGTGAGGGTGCCAATCACACCCCCCACAACTAAACCCCCAATAAATACTCCAGCACTCTTTTTTGACATCGTTTGGTCTCTATCCTTACGCCAATTTTAGACAGATTTGCCCAGAGAATTTGATGAGAAATCCGTGAAGACTCTGCTCAAGAACGCCAATGTCAGCCAGCTTGTGTTCTGGACTGCGGTTTTGCTCCCTTGCGGTACTTCTTTGACTTCTTGCGATTAGCTCGATTGAGTTGTCTTTCCGATTTGCGGTAAAACTTGGGTGACTCCTCTGTGTGACCGTTGGAATCAGCCAGGAAGTATTTGATCCCTAGGTCTAAGCCAATGGCTCTCCCCGTTGGTTGGGTCTTTATCCGCACATCGACTTTAACCGCAAACTGTGCGTAGTAACCATCGGCACGTCGAACTAATCGCACTCGCTTAATTTGGTCAAGCTGGTAAAAGTTCAGGTCGTATTTGCTGGCACCTTCGTTGTCCATCCAGTATCGTAAGCATTTGTTTCGGACAAACTGAGAAGTCTGAATCGCCTCATCAATGGCTGCGTATTGAGTTGGTTTGGCTTTTACCTTGAACTCAAAAACTATCATAATCTTGTTTTTGCTTAGGCTGGTTATTTTAGCATAAAAACAGAAAATTGTACTAGACTCACAACTAAAATTGCTTGGCTAGACGACTCGCTCGGTTTCATCCCCCGTTTGAAACACAGGGGTTTTCACCTTCGCTACGCTATATATGGAGGGCAATTGGCTTGACTTCTCCTGGGCATAAATGACCGAGGATTCTAAAAGGATACTCCGGAACGGGTAAGGTTCAGAGTTGGGAGCGTTCGGCAGGCGATCGCTTTCCCCGACGGCGTCGCCTAGACTGATAGGTCTTTTGAATAAAGCCCAACACCATCAAGACTCGCTGTACTCGTTGTAACTGAAACTCTAAATGCTGATAGCGTTTTTTTAATCCGTGAACACCGAGTTGCCCTCTAGAGATGGCTTGGGGAGCGCCATGTAAAACCCTATATGTACTTTGTTCAGCCCTAGCGACAATATCAGCCGCCGCTGCTAGCACCCGTCGTAATTTCCAAATCCGCCACGCCAGATAAAAACAAAATAGCGAGATTAGCAGATTTAAAATGACAACAACGGTGATCATGTTTAGCGATCAGGCAATGAACTGATAGCATCGATATCAAATAGATGCAAAACGAAAAAGCTACAGGAGACTAACTGTTCCTGCCTTAATTAATTCAATAGAATCAGCTTTCAGGAATGCCAGGAGGCGGACTTGAACCGCCGACACGGGGATTTTCAGTCCCCTGCTCTACCGACTGAGCTATCCCGGCTTGTTATCCTTGCGCCTTAACTAAGGTAGCAAACTTAACCAGGTGTTGGCAAGCCCGATCAGGAATAAATGTGATTTAACCTACCCTGTTGTTAGCTCGTTTAATAGTTAAGGGATTCTGATTATATACCAATAGCTGACAATTAAGCAACTAGATTGGTCTGCGTCTCAAATCTCCTATATCGCCAGTCCAGGCACATTTCTATAACACTATTTAGTGTAATTGTCAAGAAATAGATGCAGCTAACTGATTCCGGTTAAACGCCGATTATAGGTAATGAACTACAGCGACTTACTTCGTTGATGACGTTTAACTGCTCACCACCGATTAGGCTATTACCGCTAACTATCTCGCTGGTTGTTTTGTGCAGCCAGTCTTCTCGTTGTCGGGATATCTTACCCTGAAGCTCAGAAATCCGCTTTTGTTCTTTTTTCCATCGTCTCGATCCCTTAACTTTTTTGTTCCTATTAGGTGGTCTTTTGCGTCTTAACCGCTTTGAGGCTACCTTAACTTTTTTGTGTCCCTCTTTAATAAAATCGGGTTTAGCAATTTTCTCGCCAGTTGAAAGCGTTACCGCGTCTTTACAGCCAAGGTCGATTCCGATTGAACCCGTACCTGTTTGACGGGTTGGGTTGCACTGTACGGTGATTGACGCATACCACAAACCATTCCTGAAAAAGATTGTGCAAGTCGTTGGCGTTCCCCAAGTTCTAGCTTGTCCCCGCATCTGGATCTTTAGATCGAGGTCTCTCAGTTCTAAGTAACCGTTAAGTCCGTTAGATAAAGCCTTCCAGCGTTGCTTATTCGGATATGTCCAGCCGCTATATCGCCGCTTCGCTTTAAACTTAGGATACTTACCTAATCCTTGGAAAAATCGCTTATAGGCAAAATCAACCCGCTTTAAGGTAGCTTGTAACGTATGGGAACCTAATTCAGCATACTCAATCCAAACCTTTTTAAACTCAGGTAAACAGTTCTGTTGTTC
>NZ_JAVJQP010000019.1:0-48251 GCF_040218875.1 Coleofasciculus sp. D1-CHI-01 | reverse complement strand
TGCTCGCTACTAATACATCTTGCTCGCTACTAATACATCTTGCTCGCTACTAATACATCTTGCTCGCTACTAATACATCTTGCTCGCTACTAATACATCTTGCTCGCTACTAATACATCTTGCTCGCTACTAATACCCAATTTAAAGGCATAACAGCGTAAGCTATCGTACTTCGGGTTCTCTGGAGGGATTTATACCAAGTTGCAGTCTAAGGTAGAATCTGTCATGCTGAGCAAAACGCAGTGAAACGGAGTGAGGCGAAGCATCTGTCCAGATTCGCGTATCTCGTTCCTCGCTATAGCGAAAGCTTCACGCAACGCTGTTCCTAGACATGATAGAACGCAACTTGGTATTAGGCAAGAGTTGGATGATCTGTAAACTCTTATATCGATTTATTACCTTATTTTTCAATAAACAAATTTCTGTATCATTGCTAGTCCACAAAAACCAGAACGGAGTAAAGTTAGAAAGTGAAGCCATAAAGCTTCCCTGACAGATAACCGAGTCTAGTCTAGTGTAACTCCAATATTGAACGATAACGAGGTCAAACCATCTGTATACCTGAATATCTGTCTCGTCAACAAACAACAGCAACGATTAACTGTATTGTTCATATTTCCTCAACTAAAAGACACGGAGCCATGCGACTCAAAGGTGTGAGGTAAGTCAGCGCAACTCTAAAACAAATTGTGTCAGCCGAGGAAATTACTGGCAGAAATATAAACGTTGCTGTTGTTTTTCAATAGACAAAATCTTTGAAGGTTTAGGTGTACCAGTAATAAACCTTGGCGTAGCATCCTTCATAAGTATGGCATCACCTTGCTCAGGAAAAATGTACCCTTGCTCCCCCAGCTCTCCCAGCTTCCCCAGCTCCCCCAACTCCCCCTTACCACAACAGTTATTCAAGCAGCCCCTAACTAACGACACCCTAAACTATCCCGCGTGGAAACACCGGTGACGGGATTAACGCCATCTGCCCGTTGACACATTAACGATATTTGATAAGTGTCAAGGATTGCACCGGAAAAATCAGCCCCTGTAATTGTGGTATCAAAAAAGCGGCTACGACTGGCAATAGCATCAGTAAAAATAGCATTGGTTAAATTAGCGCCGTCAAAGACAACTCGATCGGCTAAAGTCTCGGACAGGTTAGCTCCAGTTAAATCCGCCTCAAAAAACGCCGCTTTGGTGAGAATTGATCCTTGAAGAGAAGCTTCTCGAAAAGAGGCACCGCGTAGATCTGCACCAGCAAACGAGGTTCCCTCTAAATTTTGATGGGAAAAATCTCGATAGTGTAATTCAGTAAGCGTATAGTTGACGCTATTCTCCTGTGCGATCGCGCTAGGCAAATCTACAATCCACGCGAAAAGTGTAACCAATAATCCTATTCCAATTGCTAAACGTTTCCCAGCTTTTTTACTGGGGCGGTTTTCGGTTTGTTTTTGGCTCGCATTAGTCATCGTTTCTTCTTTACATTCAAACTGATGGGGTCTAACTTATGTCATTTGTCATTTGTCATTTGTCATTCGTCATTCGTCATTTGTCATACTCGCTCCCTTGAGAAGTAAAGTCGGGGCGGGTTTAGTTACATCTGGGTGTAACCGAAAAGATAGTAGTGAAACCCGCCCCTACATAATTTCCTCCATCTCCCTCATCTCCCCTATCTCCCTCATCTCCCTCATCTCCCTCATCTTCCTCATCTTCCCCCGCACCTTTGCGCCTTACCTCTCACTCGTTAAACTGCTTTTTGTTAAGATACCTTAATGAGTCAATAGTCGCCCTATCTTACCAAACAACTCATGATCACTGAACTTTTGCCCTTTCAATTCAAGTTAAATACAACAGCGATCGCGGGTGCATCGTTGTGGGCGCTAGCGCTGTACTGGGGCTTCTCGACGCTAAGCCACTGGATCATGGAACAACTGAATCGCTGGTTTAACTTTGCCGAGCGATCGCTCTACACTTCCATGAAGGAATATGAACGCACTCGTCGGGGAAGAGAAGCCCAAAACGCTTTCTATGCTTCCCTGTTCAGCATTGTGCCATTTTTAGTCGTTGGCGCTGGCTGCAACTGGGGTGTGGAAATCACTCTGGGTTCGAGTTGGGCAATTAGTATGGGGCTTCTGGCTTGTATCAGTGGTGCTGTTTATGAACTAGGGCGTCGTGATAGTCAGTCAAATTAATTATTTGTCCTTTATCCTTCCTCAGAACCAGAAGCCTCCATGTTAACCAGCGCATTGTGGATTTTATTAATGGGCTTTTTTGGGGGTCAAATTGCCCGTCGTGTAGGTGCGCCACCGTTAATCGGTATGATTTTGGTGGGAATTGTCCTCGGACCCCAAGTTGGTAATGTGATCAGTTCAGATGTGCTGGAAGCGGCGGATAGTTTGCGAATAGTTGCCGTGATGGTTATCTTGATGAAGGCGGGACTAGGGCTGGATCGGGAAAAGCTGCTCTCTCAGGGAAGTGTGGCGCTGCGTCTAGGCTTTTTGCCTGCGGGGTTTGAAGCAATTGCGATCGCGTTAGCCGCCATCTGGATTTTTCACTTTGACATTCCCACGGGATTACTCTTAGGTTGCATCATTGGCGCAGAATCTCCGGCGGTAATTGTTCCGGGAATGCTGCGGCTAAAACGTTTGGGTTGGGGAGTGACGAAGGGAATTCCCGATGCCATTCTCACGGGGAGTGCCTTATCCGATGTTCTATTATTACTTTTATTCAGTTTACTGTTAAGTTTTTTAGGTCAGGGCGGAATTGAAACCATCACCCTTCCTGGAGGATTTACACTTTCGGCGTTGCAATTACTACCGTTGCAAGTATTTATTGAAATCGGACTGGGCATATTGATTGGCTACGCGGCGGCTCGTTTAATCGTCTCGCTACTAACGGAACAAAATTGGACACAAAATACGGTTCAAGATGTTTTAATTGCCGCTGGAATTGCGTTGTTATTGGTGATTATTGAAAAAGTATTGCCCTACTCGGGCTACTTAGCCGCGATGGGAATGGGGTTCTTTTTGATTGAATTGGATGCACCGTTGGCTCGACGCCTACGCGGTGGATTTGATACCCTTTGGGTTGTAGCGGAGATTGTTTTATTTGTTTTATTGGGCGCTAGCGTTCAACTGCAAGTATTAGGGAATACAATTTTACCCGGACTTTTAGTGTTAGCCATTGGCTTGTTTGTCGGTCGTCCTGTTGGTTGGTATCTCTCGACAGTGGGAAGTAATTGGACGGCGCAGGAACGGCTGTTTTTGCTGCCAGGAAATATGGCAAAAGCAACGGTACAAGCGGCGATTGGTGCGATTCCTTTAGCCAGGGGGATTGAAGGGGGAGAAATTATTTTAGCCATTGCAGCGCTTTCCATTTTGACCACAGCACCCATTGGTGCTTGGGCGATTCCTACCTTTGCGCCAAAATTATTGGAACAGGGAGAGGTTGATCCGACGAAGGTAACGGTAGTGACTCATACCGTATTGTTAGCGGCGGTGGATACCTCTCCCTTAGCGACAGAGGTGTTAAGGAAAGTAGCCAGTATTGCTCGACGCACGGATGGTGAAGTGATTGTATTACATGTGATCAATAGTGATGAGATAGAGGACATAGAAAAGCTGCGCGATCGCACTCAACGATTACTCAGTGATATTCGCTATAAATTTATCACGATCAAGGGTTCCATTCCCGAAGAAATTGTCCGGGTGGCGCAAGAGTATCAAGTGGCAGATATTGTCATGGGTAAACGGGGACATCAACCTTGGCAACAGGTGCGAGTCGGTTCCGTATCACAAGCCGTTCTAGAAATAAGTTTTATTCCGGTTATCTTAGTAGAAGATCCGCAAAACGAATTGGCGGTAAAAAGCCGCAGGGTTTGATAATTAGGGTTTGCTGCACAACCCAAAAACCATTAGCCATCAATACTTTGATTCGCATTGACATTGGCTCATCTTCCAGGAAAGAGAATCAATGAACTCAGTTTGCTAGCGCCAATAGGGACGCCCTTTCCAAAATACACCAACGATAACGGCAACCACGTTGGCATAACTTAAACTTACCAAGAAAGCGGGTACAGGCAATAGTGATTTTAACCCCAAGGTTAGGGCTAAACAGGGAACTAATGCCCACAGGCTGTTACTGTTGATCAAAACTTGGGGATAAAAGCGTTCTAGAATATAAACCGCAAGCACTCCAAATCCCGCCGCCGCCATTAAGGTGATGATCATCCCTAGGGGAGGAGTATAGAGAAACTGGAGCATCTCGCGGATCGCAGCGGATTGGGTGACGCCTAAGCCGATGATAATTTCAAGGACGATCGCGATCGCAGTGGTAATCCCTGAGACTTCGAGTAGCGATCGCCAGGGGAGAGTTCGTAAGCGATACATGGAATTTTATCCAGTTGGGGACATCCTGCTATTCTACCGCTCTAGCTCCCGTGAAACGTCAAAACCTACTGATGTGGCACAGCTTAGAACTTACGCAAAGGCTCTATATGTTCTATATGTAGTGGCGTGACCCACCTTAATAGTGACTTTAGAAAAACGCTACACCCATTACATGGCAAAGCTTTACGCTAATTTCCTATTGCACTATTTTAGCTGGGTCACGGCAGTAGGGTGCGTTAGCGATAGCGTAACGCACCATATAACTGGAAAACCTCTCTCCAAACCTCTCTCCTACAAGGAGAGAGGCTTTGAATTCTCTTCCTTTCGTGCAAAAAAAGCGAAGCATCCTTACTCTTGATCACAAAAATCGAGTGAATGGGGACATACTGGGAATAAGAGCATCAGGAGGCAAACCAGATCATGTCTAATGATAATGTCGCCGCATTATTGCAGCAGGGACATGAGCAGCTAGATCGGGGACAAAACCAAGCAGCGTTGCAGATATTTCAGCAAGCCGAACAACGGGAACCGGAAAACCCCCAAGTGTTGTTTGGGTTAGGTTTAGCTTGTTATCGCTTAGAGCAATATCAGGAATCGGTTGATTATCTGACTAAAACTTTAGATATTGAACCCTGCCATATTTTAGCCTTGGCGCGGCGAGGTACGGCTTACCGAGGGTTGAAATTAGAGGAATCAGCAACAGCAGATTTTGAGCAAGTGCTTCAACTTGAACCTCAAACTCATCAAGATTGGCGAGGGCGAGGGATTGCGTTATATGAGTTGAAGCGGTATGAGGATGCGATCGCCTGTTTTGATAAAGCCATTGAAATTAATCCTGACGACTATAATGCCTGGAATAACCGGGGTAATGCACTGTATGATTTAGGGAAATATCAGGATGCGATCGCGAGTTGCGATAAAGCGATTGAAATTAATCCTGACGACTATTATCCCTGGGGTAACCGGGGTAATGCGCTAAATAAGTTAGGGAAACATCAGGATGCGATCGCGAGTTTCGATAAAGTGATTGAAATTAATCCTGACGACTATAATGCCTGGAGAAACCGGGGTGATGCGCTGTATGAGTTAGGGAAATATCAGGAAGCGCTTGCGAGTTACGATAAAGCCATTGAAATTAATCCTGACGACTATAATGCCTGGATTAACCGGGGTGTTGCGCTAAATAACTTAGGGAAATATCAGGAAGCGCTTGCGAGTTGCGATAAAGCCATTGAAATTAATCCTGACGACTATAATGCCTGGATTAACCGGGGTGTTGCGCTAAATAACTTAGGGAAATATCAGGAAGCGCTTGCGAGTTATGATAAAGCCATTGAAATTAATCCTGACTACTATAATGCCTGGATTAACCGGGGTTGGGCATTATTCGACTTAAAACGCTACGAAGAAACTTTCCAAAACTGGGAAGATGGCAGAGAACACCTTAACTCAGAAACCCCTGAACATCGAGAAGGGCGTGGTCAACTTTATTATAACGAAGCTAAAGCATATTACAAACTAGGACGAACGGAAGTAAATCTAGAAAAATTACTCAAAGCTGAACGCTGTTATCAAAAAGCATTTAAGCTTCTTGATACTGCCAAATGTCGCCAGCGACAACTAGAAATACTGCAAGACTTAATCCGGGTTTGTCAATACATCAGCACCCCGAAACGAGTTAAAGAACTACTTAACCAAGGCACCGATTTATTAGAACGATGGCTGCAAGACTCTAACTTTAGCGATGAGAACTATATCCACTTCAAACAGAAATTTGCCGGATTTAATCAATACCAAGTCGATATCCTCGCCCAGTCATCCGAACGAGAACAACAGATTCAAGCCCTAGAATTAGCTGAAGAACGCAAAAATACCTGCTTAGGCTGGCTGCAATATGGCAAAGCTTATAACGCTCCCCCTCTCACCTATAACCAAATCCAACGGCAACTCAATCCTCGTACTGCGGCAATTTACTGGCATATTAGTCCCGCCGCCATTACTACCTTTATTCTCGAACATAACCAACTACCGCAAATCCTCCAGCTTCAACCCATCAAATCAAAGAAAAAGCGCTCGCCATTTCCTTTCTTTAATCAACCCAAAAAATCTTATCCAGCAACCGCCAATCAATTGCGAGAGTTTGAAGACTGGTTAAATCAATGGAAACAAGACTATCGCCATTACAGCCAAGCCTAAACAACAACCCATCGTTGGTGGCAAAGTATGGACTCTCAATTACGCAGCCTGGAATATATTCTCCATATTCGTGATATTTTGCCCTATCTCAGAGATGTTGACCAACTCATTTTAATTCCTCATCGCGACTTACATCTCCTCCCTCTCCATTACCTTTTTCCCCCAAAGTTTACCATCACTTATCTACCCAGTTTCCAAATCGGATTAAACCTGCAACCCTATCAATCTGCTCAATCGCTCCTCAGTCTAGAAAATACTGATAGGCAATCCATCTATTGCCCACTTACGTCTAATATCCTGACTAGCTTATATCCCCAATGCCAACGGCTAAATAGTTCAAGCCTCGGTAAAAAACAACTGATTCAAGACTTAAAATCAAATACTGGCACATTTCAATTTATCGGTCATGCTTATCACAATATAGACAATCCTAAAGCATCCGCCCTACAACTGACAATTGCGGATCAGCTAACCATGGCAGATATTTTTGAACAGTTAGACTTTGGCAATTATAATCTCATCTTTCTCTCCGCTTGCGAAACCGGGATTACGAATTCCCAGAACCTGATTGATGAATATGTGGGATTAGTTAGTGCATTTCTAGCCAAAGGTGTAAGTTATGTGATTAGTACCCTTTGGATGGTAGATGAGCGTTCCACGGCTTTACTCACGATTCGTTTTTATCAATATCTCAAAGCTGGTGAACATCCGGTGTCTGCTCTCAAACAGGCACAAAATTGGCTCAAGCAAGTTACAAATCGTGAACTGGTGAAATGGTATCTTGAACTCGCTCAAGATGTAAAAGCCACTCATCCTCACGCTAGCGAATATCTCAAAACTGAAGCGGCTTTAATTCAACAAGATTCGGATAAAATGATGGCAGGTAAACCTCCCTTTGAGCATCCTTATCACTGGGCGGGTTTCATCATCACAGGTAATCATTTTTGATAACAATTAGCACGGACGCTTTATTAGCATCTAAATCACCATTCGTAGGGTAAGGTGAAAACTAATACAGGGGGAGCGTTTCACCCTCATCCCCTAACCCCTTCTCCCACCCCCCTCGTTCCCCCCTACAAAGAGGGGGGATGACAGAGGATGCTTCGCTTTTGTTTCCTTGGAGAAGGGGAATTAGAACAATTAATGATAAAAAAGGTAGGTGGCTACGCCTACAATATAACACCTTTCTTGCTCCCCTCTCCCCAGAGTGGGAGAGGGGCTGGGGGTGAGGGGTTTCTGGCTTAAGCTGTAAGGGCACGATATTATCGTGCCCCTACCATACATAGCGTTTGTGCATAAATCTTAACCCAATTCGGTGTGCCACACTACTACAATTTGCCTTATTGAGCATGGTGCAATATCTGAGTTTTAACTGATAACCTGTCACGCATTTAAATTGGGAATGGGTAGCGAGCAAGATGCTCGCACTACAATGAATTGACAAGCCATTCTTATATAATTATCGTAGGGGCACCATCCTTGCACCCAGAAAAACGCCGCAGAAAACGAAACCCAAATCTCACCCCATAATACGCTTTGTGATGAAATCATCTATCAATAGCTTAGAAGTCGTGACTATTTACGCCTTCCTTGAAGCCTTAACTCAACAAAATAAACCCCTTCCCCCCGACTTAAAACACCAAATCAACGAAGTCGGACACCTATTTACAGAAAACACTACAGCCGCCGCCAATCGCTTGCTGGAGTTAGCCGAACATGAGAGAATTAAACCTGTTTACGAACAAACTCGTCTGGAGATTCAACGTCAATATCAACCCAACCAGCTAAATATATGGATGTCTTTTGATGAACCCAATCCCTCAGACGAACCTGAACCCGAAACCCTAGAAAATCTAATGGCAGTGAGTCTACAATCGTCGGAACCAGAGAAAGAGGCGCAAAAACCATTATCTAAATTAAAATCACTCTTTATTCGGTTGTCTCGGCAGAAAAAGAATGATTAATTACAGCTATCTAACCCTTGACTTATTTGCCTATACTCTGATCAAAGGATTAGGTTTTGATTCCATCAATATCCTAAAACCCTATCAGCATTTTTGGCAACAACTCCCCGATCATGTTAAAGCATCTCTGAGTAATGTTTATGATTTAACCCAATTCGACGATAAACTAAAATTTAGTGGTAAACTGGGCGATTGTCTCGTCGATGGGAGCTATCAATCTTTTAACTTAGGTGATACTCAAGCCTTTATATTTGACCGTTCCGCTAATCCCAAAGATACGCAAATTTCTGTAAATTACCTCAGCCAACTCAAAACCCTAACCCCAGATTTTCCCACCACAGACTTAACTCTAGGACAAACCTGGATGATTTCCGGTTGGGTATCTTCTAGCCAAGAAGATGAACTCGAAAACCTCGCTCAAACCCTGTACAAAACTTTAGTGGGTCAAGAGTGGGATCATCAACGAATTGGGCAATTTATGGGCGCAACCGTATTTGAGGTCTGGCGTTCGCCTAAACTCTCCGATCCACCCACAGCTAATAGTCATACTCTGATTATTTTCTATACCAATGACAAGCAAATGGAAGCGGCAGGAAAATTATATCGATATTGGCTAAATTTACTCTGCCATCGCCATAAAATTTGGTACGCTTACACCTACAGCCGCCAACTAAAACAAGAACTCCAGAACGAGTTTAATCAAATTCTCCCTAGCTTTCCCACTCCCGGTGGCTACGACTTAGATAAACTGAAACGCGACTTAAATAATAACCGCCATATCCTGTTTCGCTACAGTCAAAAACTTAACCTATTAGCCAATCAACAGCAAACGATTATCACCAATTTCTATAACTATCAAAACTATTTGAACTTAATTGAAACCCAAGCCACAAAACGTGGTACAACTAAGCTAACCTTCCTCAACGCCTTTAGTCAAACCGTTGAGAAACACTATCAACCGCAACTCGAACAAGACATCGCCAGCTTAACCCCCAGTTTAGGCACATTACAAGGGCTAACTGATACCGTGCGGGGAATTGTTGAGATAGAACAAGCGCAGCGCGATCGCAACTTCCAAAATAATATTGCTATTGTCGGTGTCGGCTTAGGTACCGCGTCGATTTTAGCCTCTGTTCCTGATTTAGAAATGATTACAGAACTAC
Organism: Coleofasciculus sp. D1-CHI-01; assembly: GCF_040218875.1. Classification (NCBI taxonomy): domain Bacteria; kingdom Bacillati; phylum Cyanobacteriota; class Cyanophyceae; order Coleofasciculales; family Coleofasciculaceae; genus Coleofasciculus; species Coleofasciculus sp. D1-CHI-01. The sequence continues at coordinate 38,549 of NZ_JAVJQP010000019.1, read as the reverse complement.
CGCCAGTCAACGCTTATATTAGCCACTGGCAACTTAGCAAACCTCAAGCTAATTTTGTCGTTAGCCTCAATGTTAGTATCTTTGCCGGAGTATGGGTGGCGATATTCACCGCGATCGTGATTAAACTTGGCGAACTATTACGTTCAAATAAATCCTCTGAACGGCGCTAAACTGTGATGCATTTAGAGTTGGTCAAGACTTACGCAGCCACACCTTATGTATTAGTTAAGGTGCGTTACGCTACGCTAACACACCCTACATATATAGCCTTTGCGGAAGCCCTATTGGTATTAGTAGCGAGCAAGATGCTCGCACTATCAAGATTTCATCAATTTACCGCTCCAGTAGCAATGTCACGGGTCCATCATTTTCAATCGAGACTTGCATCATCGCCCCAAATACCCCAGTTTCCACTCGTAACCCACTTTGACGCAACTTTTCTACAAACTGCTGATAAAGCTGTTCGGCTTGTTCTGGATTTGCCGATCGCGAAAACGAGGGACGACGCCCTTTGCGACAATCTCCATACAAGGTAAACTGACTCACCACCAACAATTCACCGCCAATTTCCTGAACCGACTGTTCCCAGCGATCGCTACTGCTATCGGTTCCCGGAAATAACCGTAAATCCAAGCATTTTCGCGCCATCCAATCTAATTCAGCTTCCATATCACTATCCGCAATCCCCACGAGTAAATTTAGTCCTTGACCAATTTTGCCAACGACTTCACCATTAACGGTTACTTGAGAGGATTTAACTCGCTGAATAATAACGCGCATTTACAATAAGTTTTGAGTGTTGAATTTTGAATGTGTAGGGGCGGGTTTTACCCATAACGCATCGGATCAAACCACTAACTTAACTAAACCCGCCCTGACTTGACCCTTCACCTAAAGAAATCGAAACCTAATGTGTGTTTACGGTTGGGTTAAGGGGCGGGTTTAGTCGCATTTGGGTGCAAGAAGAAAGGATAATTGTGAAACCCGCCCCTACAGAATGCATAACAAATGACATTGACACCTGATGTGTGTGTACGGTGGGGTTGAGGGGCGGGTTTAGTCACATTTGGGTGCAAGAAGAAAGGATAGTTGTGAAACCCGCCCCTACAGAAGCAAATGACGATTACCGACTCAAGATAATAAGCTGCTGTTGTTGGAGCGATCGCACGCCATCTAATCCTAACTCTACATCCCTTAAAATCTCTGCCACAGTGCGCTGTTGACTACTGTTCTTGTCACAGGCTTCCAGGAAAGCAAACTCCGTATCTGATAAATTAATAATCTGATAATCGTAGTTAAATAGACATTGACTGGGCCACCCTTCCATACAGGGATTGCGTTCTGGAATCGCCGCTAATAACTCCTGATCCTGTGACCAATCAACCTTTGGTAAAGGTGGACGCCCCAAGAAAAACTCATAATGGGACAGGTCTGGATCTAACAATTCAATCAAACGATACCGTTCGCGATCGCTCAACCCACTCGCCCGTTCCATTAATCCGGGATTTTTCCCCAATAGCCGATCCAATTGCCAATATCCAGGATTAGAAAAGCCGATAAACTCTAACCCCGACGCATCAATCAACTCAAATAGACTATCAATCGTGTAGTCAATCTCTTGGGGATGCACATACATATCCGCGAAATTCGCATCCCGTTGATTTTCCAATGACCAACGTTCTTTTTCTCGCTTGACAATTCGATTATTTTCTGGTAAAGATTCAAGCACCTGACGTCCGACTTGTACCCCATCATGGTAATCCCCACGCTGCTCCCCTTGCAGAAGTGCGATCGCCTGTTGCATCAGCCGCACTTCCCAGCGCCCCAATTCAGCATAGACAAAAATATGCATCAAGCCCCCTGGTGCTAACTTAGGTGCTAATGCCTGAATGCCGCGAATCGGATCAGGCAAATGATGCAACACGCCCACACAGTTAATTAAATCAAACTCTCCCTCCAGTTGTTGGGCATCATAAAGACTCAAATGATGAAACTCAACCCGATTCGCCCCAGAACGATGACAGCGTTCCTGCGCCACCTGCAACGCCCCAGCACTCAAATCAATACCCACCACTGAAGCGTGGGGATTCAGGTGAACCAAATATTCGGTTCCTACCCCTGTACCACAGCCCGCATCCAAAATCCGAATATCCTGCCTCGGCGGTTTTTGACCCGTGCAGAAACTATAGGCGGCTAACCAATTCCAGCGCCAGTTATACCCAGGCGGCGGTTCATCCAACAGGGGTTCTGGGGGAAAGGGGTAAGCGTCATATAACCGAGCTACAGCGGTGCTGGTATTGTCATTGGTCATGTTTTCTCAGGGAACAGGGAACAGGGAACAGGGAACGGGGAATCCAAACTAATGTAACAAAACTTATGCTTTTTCTCAGTGAGTGAGATTAATCCACTATGATGACTCTGTTATGACACTGTAAGATTTTGGCATGTATTCTATACACTTCTTAATAAAGCCGTTAAGCAGATCAGAAACGTTTTAAACTTTTGTGTAAACAAATCAGCAAGCTTTTCTGCCTTGGAAGGGCGGCTGCGCGGGTTCTCCAACTCTCGGAGATAAAGGTTGGATTCCAACCAGAGACGCTGAGTAAGACCAATACATCTTTATGGTGTGGCGGCATCGGCGAATGAGACGCGAAGCTAACATCATAATCGATTTGATGTTGGTAGTTCACTCTAGATTCTGACCAGGTTTAGCGAGGTCACTGGTTGATTTAGGGTAAGGTGACGGAGAATATCCCAGCTCATGAGCAATCGGGTCTGGGAATAAATCTTAATGTGCTGAACCTATTCTGCCTTCTCAACTGGATGAATACCCTGGTCAGGGTTAACACAGTCAGTAGCAATTGTCGATGGGAGCGTTTGAAAATCAATGAGTGTTAAGGCAAGTGGTGGAAGCTCAGTTGCACGTCCGCAACTGTATCAAACCGTACCGATTAGCAACATTATCCAAGCCGAACAGCAAGATCGGTTCTTGGGCAAAGGAGAGCTAATTGAACTGTCCGAATACTTCCAATCCGGTACCAGACGCATAGATATTGCCAATCTGATTACTCAAAACTCAGACTTGATCGTATCTCGTGCCGCTAACCGGATTTTTGTCGGGGGTTCCCCGATGGCGTATTTAGAAAAGCCCCAGGAAGAACCTGCACCGGAAATGGCAATGGCAACCAGTGGTGCGGGTACAGGTGATGTCAGACGCACGATGACACTAGGAACCGCGACGTATGTGGAAAGTGGCGGAGGGTTCTTTGAAGGATTCCGGAACATCTTTAGCGCCTCCAGTGGCGGTCCAGCGCCATCGGGATTCCGACCGATCAACGTCGCCCGCTATGGTCCAAGCAATATGCAGAAATCCCTGCGGGACTTGTCTTGGATGCTGCGCTATGTCACTTATGCGATTGTCGCGGGTGATCCGAATATTATTACCGTCAACGTTCGCGGATTACGGGAAATTATCGAAAATGCCTGCTCTGGAGATGCCACATTACTGGCACTGCAAGAAATGCGGGTGGCGTCTTTGGGATACTTTAAGCGCGATGCTGAAGCGGCGGAAATCGTGGGTCAGTACTTTGAGATTCTGATTAACGAATTCAAAGCCCCCAATCCAGCCAATAAAGTCCGCCAACGTCCTTCGCCGGATCAGCAAGGGTTACAACTGCCTCAAAGTTACTTTAATGCCGCCGAACGGCGTCCGAAGTTCGTGATGAAGCCGGGACTATCGGCATCAGAAAAGAACCAAGTGGTCAAGGCAGCGTATCGGCAGATCTTTGAGCGTGATATTAGCCGCGCCTACAGCCAATCCATATCGTACCTAGAATCTCAGGTGAAAAATGGCGACATCTCCATGAAGGAGTTTGTGCGTCGCCTGGGTAAATCGCCCCTATACCGTAAGCAATTTTACGAACCCTTTATAAACAGTCGCGCTTTGGAACTGGCATTCCGTCATTTCCTGGGTCGGGGTCCTTCCTCTCGCGAAGAAGTTCAAACCTACTTCTCGATTGTGTCCGATGGCGGTTTACCTGCGCTGGTGGACGCCTTGGTGTATTCTCAGGAATACTCCGATTACTTTGGCGAAGAAACCGTTCCCTACCTGCGGGGATTGGGACAGGAGGCTCAGGAATGCCGCAACTGGGGAATGCAGCAAGATTTGCTCAAATACAGCGCCCCCTTCCGCAAAGTACCGCAATTTATCACCACCTTTGCCAAGTATGAGCAGCCTTTACCGGATCAACATCCCTACGGTGCAGGTAATGACCCCTTAGAGATTCAGTTTGGGGCAATTTTTCCCAAAGAAACTCGCAATCCCAACACACAACCGGCTGGTTTTGGCAAGGATACTAAGCGCATCCTGATCCATCGCGGACCGGGGATTAATAACCAAAACAGCAATCCTCAGGCAAGGGGTGAGTTTCCCGGTTCTCTGGGGGCGAAAGTCTTCCGCTTAGACCAGATTCCTAGCACTAAAGCAGCTAGTGTCACATTTGCCGAAAGCTCGACGCAAAAGGTGATTAGTGCTTGCTATCGCCAAGTCTTTGGACGGGAGGTTTATGACGGTCAACGCCAGAAAGTGGCGGAGATTAAGCTGGAAAATGGCGAAATTACAATCCGGGAATTTATCCGCATCTTGGCGAAGTCGGATGTCTTCCGCAAGATGTATTGGACATCTCTGTACGTGATGAAGGCTGTGGAATATATCCACCGTCGTCTGCTAGGACGTCCCACTTACGGGCGCGGGGAAACGAACAAATACTTTGATATTTGTGCCAAAAAAGGCTTCTACGCCCTGGTGGATATGCTGATTGACAGCAAAGAATACGAGGAAGCCTTTGGGGAAGATACGGTTCCCTACGAGCGCTATCTGACACCTGGGGGGCTACAATTGCGATCGGCTCGACCGGGTGCGATTCGTGAGGATGTGGGTACTAAGCCAGAATTACCAGCAACCCCAACCTATGTGAAGATGGGAGAGGTGTCCGAAACTCGGACTGAGCCGGATGTTCAATTCCGGATCAATCAGGGCGTTAGCACCAAGCGCCAGCAGACCAAGATCTTTAAGCTGACGGATCTCAACGATAAGCCAGCCGTGAAGGTTCTGATTCGTGCTGCGTATCGCCAAATCTTTGAGCGCGATGTTGAACCTTATGTGGTTAAAGGTCAGTTCTCTAGCTTAGAAAGCAAACTAGGGAATAGTGAGATTAACCTCAAGGAGTTTATTGAAGGATTAGGTTGCTCTGAACTCTACATCAAAGAGTTCTACACCCCTTACCCCAACACCAAGGTGATTGAATTTGGAACCAAGCATTTCTTGGGTCGGGCACCGGAAAATCAAAAGGAAATCCAGAAGTACAACCAAATTCTGGCATCCCAGGGTATCCGAGGCTTTATCAGTGCCATGGTTAACAGCATGGAGTATGTTCAAGTCTTTGGTGAAGATACGGTTCCCTATCGTCGCTTCCCCACTTTACCGGCGGCGAACTTCCCCAATACCGAGAAACTCTATAACAAGCTGACCAAGCAGAATGATCAACTGGTGGTTCCTAGCTTTGAGCCAGTCAGTTCGCGAGTGGATGGGGCAAAACTGCCTTTGACGGGGAAAGCGATCGCGGATATGGCGACACCTAAGCCTGATTTTGTCGAACTCAGTCGTTCTGTACCCAAGGACAATAATCCAGCGGTTCAACCCGCCATCGGAATTGCCAATCGTAAACCGGCACGGATTTTCCGCCTAAACCCCGGAAATCCGGACGAAACGGCTCAGGTGATTGAGGCAATTTATGCTCAGGTGATGGATATCTGGACAGGTGAAATTCCCCCATCCTATCGACAGCCTGACTTAGAGCGTAAACTGAGCCAGGGTGACATCTCGGTGCGCGACTTTGTTAAGGGGTTGGTATGTAGTGAAAGCTATCGCCAGCGCTTCTACTCACCCTATCCCAGTGCCAAAGTCATCGAGTTCTTGTTCCGTCATCTCCTAGGACGGACTCCTGCAACTCAAACGGAGATTCAGGACTACACTAAACTTATGGCTGAACAAGGGCTGAATGCCGCTGTGGTTGCTATTGTGGATAGTTCAGAGTATGCTCGTTTCTTCGGGAACTATGTGGTTCCTTATCCTCGCGTTCCCTCATTGCCAGCAGGCAATTACTTGGGCAGTATCAAAGCTATCTCTGATTAGGGATTAGGGTAATGTTCCAGGCGTGCCATGGCACGTCTTTGAGGAGGATAGGGTGTAGAGACGTAGCGTGCTACGTCTCTACAATCAGCCTTCCCCCACCCCAAAATCTGAGGACAAATGTTACAAAATGTTGCGAACATAGGAAAAGTGTGAACAATCTATCGCAAAATATTTGCGGAAGAGAGCTGTCTCACTGACCTAATGTATCGCTAGCTACTCTCACCAATCTTGAGTCGATTAAGTCGTTTCAAGATCGGGCAGAGTCAGCCATTAAGCTGAAAAGTCTAGCCCATGGGGAAGCGTTGCAGCGTTTCAAAAGTTACAATAAGCCAGTTTAAGCACACCTGGTTACATTCTTGGAGGAGGAATCCTGTAAATGAGTATAGTCACGAAATCAATCGTGAATGCCGATGCCGAGGCTCGTTACCTAAGCCCTGGTGAATTAGACCGGATCAAGTCGTTTGTGACCTCTGGTGATCGTCGCCTACGGGTTGCTCAAACGTTGACAGACTCTCGTGAGCGCATCGTTAAGCAAGCTGGAGACCAGTTATTCCAGAAGCGTCCTGATGTTGTTTCTCCCGGTGGTAATGCCTACGGTGAAGAAATGACAGCAACTTGTCTGCGTGACTTGGACTACTATCTGCGCCTGATCACTTATGGTGTTGTCGCTGGCGATGTTACCCCAATTGAAGAAATTGGCTTAGTCGGCGTGCGCGAAATGTACAAGTCTTTAGGGACTCCCGTTGACGCTGTTGTCGAAGGCGTTCGTGCCATGAAAAACGCTGCTACCGGTATGATGACTGGGGAAGATGCGGCTGAAGCTGGCTCCTACTTCGACTATGTAATCGGAGCAATGCAGTAGACCCTATCCGACTGGGAAAGACGTAGCATGACGCTTCCACACCTGGACGTTGCACGTCTGTCTTAAGGATTTGAGAGACTAGGTGAAATAAGGAAAATAGAATCGATGCAAGACGCAATTACCTCTGTTATTAACTCTTCCGACGTTCAAGGAAAATACCTGGACGCCTCTGCGATGGACAAGCTCAAGGGCTATTTCGCCACGGGTGAATTGCGGGTGCGTGCGGCAACCACAATCAGTGCTAACGCAGCAACTATCGTTAAAGAAGCTGTTGCCAAGTCTTTGCTCTACTCGGATATCACTCGTCCGGGTGGCAATATGTACACCACTCGCCGCTACGCTGCTTGTATCCGCGACTTGGACTACTATCTGCGCTACTCCACCTATGCCATGTTGGCGGGTGACACCTCCATCCTGGATGAGCGTGTACTGAATGGACTCAAGGAAACCTATAACTCTCTAGGTGTTCCCATTAGTGCAACCGTACAAGCCATCCAAGCCATGAAAGAAGTTACCGCCAGTCTGGTTGGTGCTGATGCTGGTAAGGAAATGGGTGTTTACTTCGACTACATTTGCTCGGGTTTGAGCTAGAGAATTCTAGAACATTCCTTTGTGAACCTGTAGTCAATCATTTTTTCAAGGTTTGGGAAATCAATTGTGAGTGCTAGCTTGTTAAAGGCACGTCTGACTTTTTAGTTAAGCAGATGAGTTTTGACAATCTAGTATTGACAGTTGAGTCCCAAACCTGATTGCAATTTAAAGTTTTTGAATTTTAATTAGGAGAACTTCAATCATGCGAATGTTTCAGGTGACGGCTTGCGTCCCTAGCCAAACTAGAACCAGAACTCAACGGGAGTTGCAAAACACCTATTTCACTAAGTTAGTTCCCTACGACAACTGGTTTCGGGAACAACAGCGGATCATGAAAATGGGCGGCAAAATTATCAAAGTGAAGCTAGCGACTGGCAAACAAGGTACAAATACTGGGTTGCTTTAAAAAATAGCTTCTACGGCAAAGGTGGGGGTCGTGATGACCCCTTTTTGATTGGAAAATTTTCAGAACGTATAGCACTATGCGCCAGACAATAGGCAACACCTCGGTTGACCGAGGATACAGAATTTATATTTATAGCAGTAGACACATCGATTAGGACTTTCGGCACCATTGTAGAGACGTTGCATGCAACGTCTCTACATATAATGATGTGTCCTAACCGATGCCAGCAGTTGCTATAGCTACTTAATTTTCTGTATCAGAGTCAATCCCTAGCTCCTTGAGTTTAGCGAGTAATTCCTCAACCCGTTGTTGTGCCAGTTCTCGTTGTTGTCGTTCTAACTCAACCTGCTGTTGTGCCGCTTCAGCCTGCTGTTGGGCTAATTCTGCCCTCTCTGCTGGCGTTAATACTAACTGTCCCTCTGAACTGAAAAATCGCAGGGTTGATTGATGCACTCCTAAAAATAATTGTAACTGTTGACTCCATAACCAGCCTTGCTGATTAGACTCTAGTGGCTGATATTCACCCCGAACTAAACAGAATCCTTGAAACTCTAAGGTGTCAGGGTGAAACCAAAAATATTCGGGTGTGCGAAAGGTATCCTGATACAGTGTTTTCTTATCCCCTCGATCCACCTTAGCTGTGCTATCCGAAAGCAGTTCAATAATCACATTAGGATATTTTCCTTGTTCTGCCCACAAAACCCAGCTTTTTCGAGGTCGGTTTTCCACACCCAACACGACAAAAAAATCAGGTCTGCGAAAGTCTCTGGTGGTAATGTGGTCAGGACTAAAATAAATGGTAAGGTTCCCAGTGGCATAAAAGTCAGTACGTTCTCGCCACCACCATTTCAGGCAAGCCAAAAGTAGTTCAATTTGATCTCGATGCCGATCGCTTTCCAAGGGCGGTTCATCACTCCACAAATCCCATGGTGGAATAATAATCTCTTCGGGTTCAATTTGGGCAGTTTTTTCAGTTGTGGCGTCTGAACTCTGGCTAGGCGTCATGAGAATACCAAGGAAAGTGGTTACTTTTTAGTTTAGTCGGTGGTCGTCAGATCTCAGAGATCGTATTATTTTATACAGTCTAAGAGGCTCTACCTGTTCGGTGAAACGGCTAACGCTGAATCATGCCTGCGATCGCGATTCTCCGACTGTTGAGTCATACCCTCAACTTCAGGGTACAGGTGACGATGATTATGGCACATTCATCCTAATGAAGAGGTCAACAGAGGGTTTGGGTGGTGGAGACGCGATCGCTATGTGTGAAAGAAACGTTTGTCAGGGGGATGTAGAGGTGGACTGAGGGGGTTATACCTATACATTAGTGAAAATTTTTAAATAAATGTTTTAATTTCGGTTTAAAATTAAAACAATCGAGTTATTCTTGTTCTAACTGTGATATCCAGGAGTCCTTTGTGGTTAGCGGATTTAACCGACCGGAAACCATAGCCTTGACGGGTATCAGCTCTAGTCGGTTAAGTTACTTAGATCGCACTGAGCTGATTGTTCCCAGGAAGTTTGGCAACCCTAAGCATCCTAAAGTCGTTTACCGATGGGAACAAGTCTTGGAAATTAAGACGATTGAAAGGTTGAGAGAAAAACTCTCACTTCAAGAAATTCGGCGGGTGCTTGAGTTCTTGAGAGTAAAGAATCACAAACCTTCTCTTTTTGCTCATAGTCTAGTTTTCGTTAACTCCCAACTTTATCTGATTGAAGATGTCAAAGATTTTGGGTTAACAGTCTTGGAGGCGTCAGGGAAAAACAAAGGACAGGTTGTTATTCGGGAAGTTGGTCCAGTTGGTGACGTAATTACTGAGCTATGCCGGGAAGCCGAAAAACATCAAGTTTTAGACTTTGACAAGCGGATTTGTCTAGGAGCTATAAATCCAGTTGACAAGTTAGTGACGAATTAGATATCCCATGGAGTTAGCGGTATGTCTTCCCAAACTGCGATCACAACTTCATATCTACAAGTTATGGAAGCAACAGGCTTCTATCGGAATGGCATTCCAACATCTGGCGTTATTCCAGCGGCATCACTTCGTAGTAACCCTCAACAACTTGATAAACGGATTAAATACAGTGCAGTTATTAACCCTGAACAGTTAAATGCTACAGCAATTTTTGAGTTATGTGGATCGCCTTGCATCTATTTTACTCAACTGCGAGAATCAGATCCTGAGCCTCAAGAACTAGCTCGGTTGCATCAATTGTCTTGGAATCATGGTTTAGCTCCAATGTTGTGGGTTGTGACTCCAACTAAGGTTTTACTCTATAACTGCTATTCTCAACCGACAGAAAACGATAGAAATAATCCAGAGCGACATCTGATTGAGATTTTTCAGCAGACTGAAACTGGATTGAAGCAATTAAATCAGTATGCCAGCCGTATCCAAATTGAGTCAGGTGAATTTTGGCAATGGGAAAAAGCTAAGCAAATTGATCGCAAGCAAAGAGTTGATGCGGTTTTGGTTAAAGATTTAACCGATACGGAAGAGATTTTAGTCGAGGATAAAAGGTTAAACCGTTCGGTTGCTCAGAGTCTTTTGATTCAGTCTATCTTTGTCGCTTATCTTCAAGATAGAGAAATCCTTGATTCTCAGTTGTTACAGCGACAATTCGGATTCAATAGTTTTACGGAAATCCTAGAGAATAAGTCAGCCACTGAGCATTTATTTTCCTGGATACAAAGAACATTTAATGGAGACTTATTTAGCTTATCCAGCGAAGAGATAAATCGAGTGCAGCTAAAGCATTTAGAAGTGATCAAAAACTTTATCGGTGGGCTGCAAAAATTGAAAACGGGTCAACTACGTCTTTGGCGAGCCTATAATTTTAAAGTAATTCCTGTCGAGTTAATTAGTGCAATTTACGAGAAGTTTATTTATGCAGAAGATGCCAAGTCTGCCAAAGCTAATAGTACCCACTATACACCAATTAATTTAGTTGACCTAGTTCTATCAGAAGTCTTTAAGGAACTTGATGGCAATGCCAAAGTTCTCGACCTTGCTTGTGGTTCAGGCGTGTTTTTAGTAGACGCTTTACGACGATTAGTGGTGAAGCGTTTGGCTAGTGGAGAGCAGAATTACCGTCAGCTAGTTCGTGACACCCTCTACCATCAAATTTATGGTGTAGATATAAAACAAAAAGCTATTCAAATTGCTGCGTTTAGTTTATATCTTACAGCTTTAGAGCTAGATTATGAATTAGAGCGAAATCCTGGTATTTCAGAAGATTTACAATTTGAAAAAATTATTGGCAAAAATTTGTTTATTGGTGATGCTTTTGATGAAGGGGCAGAATTCAATAGAATAGAACCTTTTGCTCATAAGCAGTTTAGTGCAATTGTCGGCAATCCGCCTTGGACAAAGTCGGGAGCAACTAAATCCGCATCAGCATACTGTAACCGTAAGCGTCCTGAAATGGGATACCCCAAAGGATACCCTACGGCTTATGGTACACCACCTGATCAAGCATTTTTGTGGCGTATAGGTGATTTTGCCAATGAAGGAACTTTGATTGGATTAATTTTATATGGCAAACCTTTTTTTAGTCCAGAGCCTAAAGCTAAACAGGCTAGAGAAGCAATTTTAAGGCGTTTTAAACCTCAGGTAATTATTAATTTTTCTAAACTAAGGAGCGAAAAACTATTTCCTAAATCAACAGCTCCAGCTATTGTGCTGATTGCCCAAAATACTTATTCAAAGGATAAAGATTTTTTCTATTTTGTCTGTCCCAATCATTCTTTAGATTACAAGCGACATGGAATGATTGAAATTAGTCCAGAAAACATCAAGCGGCTACCTGTTCTTAGATCTGCATCTGATCCAGATATATTCAAAATTGCTTCATGGGGTACTGCTAGAGATATGATTTTAATTAAGTTTTTAAGAGAGAATTTTATGCCTCTTGAAAGACTTATAAAGCAAGAAGGATGGCATACAGGAAGAGGTTTTTTTTCTGGGAGTGATGGTAAAGAAGCACCTCATTTGTATGGAAAAAAATGGCTTCCATCTGGTCGCCTGCAAAAATATAAAATAGATGTCGGCAATCTACAACTACTTTCTAAGCAAAAACTTCAGCGCCCTAGAAAAGCTGAGATTTATAAAAGCCCATTAGTTATTGCAACCAGAGGACTTAAATCATCAGGTTTCTTTGCGGCATTTAGTCAAGAAGACATTGTTTATGTAGATACATATATTGGTATTTCTATACCATCTTATCAAGTAAATATAGCCCACTATTTGAATGGTATTTTGAACTCATCATTAACTAATTACTTTTTATTTTTAACTGCTTCTTCATGGGGAATTGAACGTGATGAAATCAAGAGCCAAGATTTAGAACGTTTACCTATTCCTCTGCCCAATCAAACTAACAAAATACTTGTTGATCAAGTTATTTCCCTAGAGGAAAAATTGCGTAATCATTGTAGTATAGCTAATGAAGAAGTTTTTAAGCAGGAACTAGATCAAGTTGTCTTTAATCTTTATGGCTTGAATGAAACAGAGCAAAATTTAGTAAAGGACACTGTTAATTTGACAATTAACTATTTCATGAGAAAAGGAAAATCAAAAGCTATTAAATATCCTAAAACTGAAGAAGTAGAATTATATGTAGAACAGTTAATAGGAGTAATTCAGCCATTTCTACAAACCCTAAATGGAAGAAAAATAGTTGCTAAAGTTATTGATGTTGGCAAAGCCCCATTACAGGTAGTCAAGTTCAGTATAGTTCCTGTCTCTAATCAGCAACCTATTGTACAAACTATATCAGGTCAGCAATTAGAAACAGTTCTTAAGAGAATTGCGGAACAATTACCCCAGCAAATCGCCGATCGTATTTATACTCGTCGAGACTTACGAATTTATGTAGGGAAAGATATCTATATTGTCAAACCAGCTAAACGTATTTATTGGACTCGTTCTGCTGGTTTAAATGATGCAGATATTATACTGTCTGAGTATTTAAGAACAAGTCATGCTTCCATTGGATGAATCGAGTGCAGTTGGACAAGCGACTATTAACCTATCTGTAGATATTATTGCCACAATTTTAAATATCACTGTCGTTGCTTGGTCAAAGGTCATAACTATTGATGAGGTTAGTCCAACAATGCTCGAACCAAAAATTGCTGGCTATTTGCGGAGAGCGATGACATCCGAAAAAAACTCTCGTACCGGGTTAAAAAGCCAGCTCCGAATTGAACCCGAAGTTGGCACTTTGGCTTCACCAGATTCAGTTGAACCAGAAGGTAGAATTGACATAAAAATTATCTATAGCTTTGATGAAGAAGAATACTTCGGCATGGAGTGTAAACGAGTGAGTAGCAGCACAACAGGTAAAGACAGAGAGCTAGCTAAAAAATATATTACAGAAGGGATTGTGCGTTTTGTTAACGGTATATACTGTCCTCGTCATGGATGTGCTGCTATGTTAGGTTTTGTGATTGATGGTAATACCAAGGGTTGTATTGAGCGAATTCGTAACCGACTAGAACAAACAAAACAAGAAAGTTGTATCGAGGAGAGTTGGATGGCAGAGAATAGCTTTGGCGCATATCCCAGCCTTTATCGCACTCGTCATCGCCAAAACAAACAGAACTCTTCGATAAACTTGCTTCATTTATTTCTCTCCTGGCAGTAGAAATGTTGCACTCAGCCACAGATAACCGAGGAAACATGATTCGTCTGACTCAACCCAGATGCTCTACTTTGGCTAGAAGCAGTCGGATTAATCCATCGATACGCGATCTCGCAACGCAACAAAATGGGTTTGAGCATTGTGGTGATCTGATTTAACCAGCGAAGACAGCGCAACTACCAACGAATACGAAGGATAACTGGATGGTCGGCTCCGGTTGCGCTACCCTAATTGAGAGTAATCATTGACGATTAGTGACTCTACGCAATCTGATTTCATGGATTCATCCTTCGGCTAAGGACTGGGCAATCGATGCCCGTCTATTGCGCTGGTTAACCTTTCTGTGGCTATTGGTGGGTTTGGCGGTGCTGTTCTCGGCATCCTATCCTAGTGCCGATGCTGAGTTTGGTGACGGTTTATATTACTTTAAGCGACAGCTGATCTGGATTACCCTGGGCATGATCGCCTTTAACTTTTTTGTGCGATCGCCTTTACGGTATATCCTCAAAATTGCCCATTGGATAATGCTGGTGTTATTAGGGTTGATCTTGATCATCCTGATTCCCGGTGTGGGAACGACAGTCAATGGCGCAACCCGTTGGCTATCCCTGGGTTCTGTTCCCCTACAACCCTCGGAATTAATTAAACCTTTTCTGATCCTTCAGAGTGCTTGCATCTTTGGGCAATGGCAACAGATTTCTGTGCGAGTACGCCTGTTCTGGCTAGGGATGTTTGCCCTAGTGCTGTTGGGAATTTTGCTCCAACCCAATCTGAGTACAACGGCGCTATGTGGGATGACGCTGTGGCTAATTGCACTGGCGGCTGGGTTGCCCTTTTCCTACTTAGGAGGAACCGCCTTGGGAGGCGTGTTACTGGCAACGATTAGTATCAGTATCAAAGAGTATCAGCGGCGTCGGGTGATGTCATTTCTTAATCCCTGGGCTGATCCGATGAATGACGGCTATCAATTGATTCAAAGCCTGCTGGCGGTGGGTTCGGGAGGAACCTGGGGTTCAGGGTTTGGTTTATCTCAACAAAAGCTATTTTATTTACCGATTCAGTATACCGACTTTATTTTTGCCGTATTTGCTGAAGAATTTGGCTTTGTCGGCAGTACGTTGTTGCTGCTGTTGATTGTGGCTTATGCTACCTTAGCAACAATTGTGGCATTGAAAACCCGTCATCCTGTACATCGGTTAGTCGCGATCGGAGCGATGATTGTAATTGTTGGTCAATCGCTGTTAAATATTGGTGTCGCCACAGGGGCTCTCCCGACTACGGGTTTACCCTTCCCATTTTTTAGTTATGGGGGAAGTTCCATGATTGCCAATTTGTGTTCGGCTGGATTGTTGATTCGGGTAGCCAGAGAAAGTAGTGAGGCTCAAGTCGTTTCTTTACAAAACCGTCGCCAATCACCACCTCAGCGGCGTAGGCGACAGAGAACGCAGGGGATGTAGAGACGTAGCATGCTACGTCTCTACATCTTCAATCTTCCAAAATTGGCACAGTCTGATTGGAAGCAGGAGGGGGTAGGGTTTGAGGATTGGTGGCTGGATTGTCTAGGGTGGGTACAGTTACCGAGGGTGGAGTATTTTCCTCGCTTGGCTTCGTAAAAATAAACTCCCGCTCGGTTTCTGCGGGTGCAGGTTCCCGTACTGCTGGCGTTACCGGGTTTGGAGGACTCACCGCTGGTGTTGCTGGAACCCCTGTATCGCTTGTTAGATAGATATGACCTAATGCTCGACCTTGATAAGCACGTCGAGTGAACCGCCAAGCGGGATCAAGTTCAATTTTCAGGAAATTGCCATTACTCAATCCTCGAGTTCTGCCAATTTCCACTTTGGGAGCTTGACGATTCATCCGATTTGTACCAATGAGGACTAACTCGCCATCACGCTCGACAATTCTCAGCAAATAGTCTAATCCTAAATCTTGACCCTCCATGCGAATCGAATAACCATTACTATCAGTGCTACGTCCGCAAATGCCTGTAAAGTCAAAATTGAGCAGTAACGGATCAACGATCGCGGGATTACTTCCCACCTCCTGCCAACAAGCGCGTTGGCTGGAGCGCTGTTCAATAATCAGTAATTGATAATTATCATCCCCGAAAGGAGCAGCAACGGCAATAAAATTATCAGAATTGACTTCTTGACTATCAAATGTGCCTGCCTTGAGGGAACTTGAAGCTCCGACGGTAAGTAGAAATGCCGTCGTTAGAACCCCAACGTTGAGCCATCGTAAACGTTTCATAATTAGTGTGGTTGCTGAAAATTTCTACATTCAAAAATAGACGTAGTGAGCGCTCCAAAGATTCCTAATCTAGGATTTGACATCCTCTCCGGTGTGAACGCACAGGGATTCCTACCGATAGGGATTTGGGAACCAAACCGATGGCGCTCATACTTCCCCAGCTCCCAGACGTAGCATGCTACGTCTCTACATTGCTTCCCCAGCTCCCCCAGCTCCCCCAGCTTTAACGACTCCCCTGATCGGGTGAATTGGCATTTACTGGCACAGGATTAACGGCAAAGGTTAAGACTGTCTCATCTACCCCTTTAAGCTTAAGAGAACGATACTTGGCGATCGCGTCATCGTCTAACCAATCCGCAACGGATGCCGAAACCAGGATCGAATTCGGTTCAGCGGCTTCTTGCAGTCGGGCGGCGATATTCACCGAAGGACCGATCGCGGTATAGTCGGTTCGTTCATCTCCACCAAACATACCCACTACCGCAGTTCCTTGATGAATCCCACAGCGGAATCGTACAGGCGGGGGACCCCCATTACCCACGAGTCCCCTCTCTTGCCACTGTTGATTCAGCTTATCAAGCGATCGCAACATTTGTCGTGCCGAGGCAATTGCCCGTCGAGCTTGTTCGTGAGGACTTAATTCTTCAGGAGCGCCGAAAATCGCTAAAATACCATCCCCCATAAACTTATCCACTGTACCCCCATTATCAAACACCGCACGGGTCATGGCTGCCAGATACTCATTCAGCAACTCGGCAATTCGACGCGATCGCAAGGTATTCGACAACTCCGTAAACCCAACAATATCACTGAACAAGGACGTAACTAAGCGAGGTTCTGGATGTAAATCCAGTGCCAATTCTCCCCGTGCTGCTTTCTGAACCATAGCTGGGGGTAAAAACCGCTTCAGTACCGACTCAGTTAGATATCGATTTAACTCAACCACGCGCTGCTCTTGTTCTTTAAGCGCCAATAAATTCCGGACTTCTGCCAACAATTCCCGGTCATTAAACGGTTTCGACAGATAGGCATCTGCCCCCTTTTCTGTTCCCTCAATCCGGCTGGCTTCGTCAGCTTTTGCTGTGAGCAATATAATCGGTATTCCCTTAAAGTCCTGGGAACCCCGAATAGTATGAATCATATCCAGTCCTGACATCACAGGCATCATCAAATCAGTCACGATTAGCTGCGGATGACACTTCTGCGTCATTTGCCATCCCTCTTCCCCATTCCGTGCTGTCCATACTTGATACCCCGATTGCTTTAAAATACTGCCCACATAAGCCCGTAAATCGGAATTATCATCAACGACCAAAATTCGCGCTACTTTCGCCGCCAAAGGTGTATGTGGCTCAACAGCCAAATAAGCATCTCCCGGCTCTTGAGGTTCGGCTTCGGGTTGCTCTTGGGATTCCCCGACGGAATTCAACTCCAAGTCCGCCAGTTCCACCAATGCCCGACTGGACTGGATTTCCGTGGCAACATCCACAATCTGCTCGACGGGGAGATGAGCTTTTCCTTGTTGTAAATGAATGGTGAATGTTGTTCCTTTTCCCTGTTCCGAGAATACGTCAATTTCTCCCCCATGGAGTTCTACTAATTCTTTCACCAACGCTAATCCTAAACCACTGCCTTCATAACTGCGGTTTACTGAGCCTTCTGCTTGTCGGAACCGTTCAAATAAAAGAGGAAGTTGTTCTTTACTAATACCAATACCCGTATCGGAAATTTTTAGACAAACTTTATTGTCCGTCGATTTAACGGTAATAGTAATACTTCCCCCAGCATTGGTAAACTTCATCGCATTTGACAAGAGATTATACAATACCTTGTCAAATTTCTCTATATCTAAATAAATCTCAGGACAAGGGATGACCTGGCTCAAGAGATTGATATTTTTTTTCTCGCAGTAGGGTTTAAATGTTTCAACAATTTGATGAATAAATTCAATTAAATTACAGGGACGAAAACTCGGTTGCATCCGTCCTGCATCGAGTCGCTGTAAATCCAATAGCTGATTGACTAATCGCAACAAGCGGCGCGAATTCCGCAGCGCGATTGAACTTTGTTCATACGGTAATCCCTGATGTTGATTAATTGCCGATTCTAGTGGTCCAATCA
The DNA here is from genome assembly GCF_040218875.1 of Coleofasciculus sp. D1-CHI-01. Lineage (NCBI taxonomy): Bacteria > Bacillati > Cyanobacteriota > Cyanophyceae > Coleofasciculales > Coleofasciculaceae > Coleofasciculus > Coleofasciculus sp. D1-CHI-01. The sequence continues at coordinate 20,480 of NZ_JAVJQP010000019.1, read as the reverse complement.
TCAGAGTCAGGGGCGTGCGGAATTCGTGGGAAACATTTTGGAAAAATTCCGTTTTCTGCCGATCTAATTCCATTAACCGCTCGGCTTGATGTCGCGTTTTTTGATAAAGTCGCGATTGCTGAACCGCAATTGCCGCTTGGGATGCCACGGCTTGGGCAAGCTCAATTTCGGATTGCAACCAGTGGCGTGGGGTATCGGTTTGCCGCAGGCTAATACTCCCAATAATTTTGCCATCAACCAATAAAGGCACCACCAAAAGGGCGCGGGCATTTTGGCGCAGGGGCAGGTCAGACCCATTCATTTGGGGATTGGCTGTCAAATCATCAAGCACCACGGGGACTTGGGAATCAATAAGCTGCCGTAATACGGGATTGCCGACAATCGGAACAGCTGACAGAGGAAGTTGAGTGGAGGAAACAGATTCAATGGAGGAAGTAGGGGAATGAGTCAGAGTGACTTGATTATTCTCTGGAGATTGATCATGATGATTAACCGACGTTCCCACTACTTTTGTCGATTTTCCATCATACAAGCCCACACATTGAACAAACTCATCGTCTTCACTCCACAGAGACAGAACACAACCATCAACGTTGAGAGCAACGCCTAATTGTTGAGTAATCGCGGTAAAAATTTCTTGGGGGTCAAGGCTAGAACGAATAGCGCGAGTAATTGTGTTGATTAAGGTTTGTTGGGTGGCTAAGGCGTGTAGCTGTTCATACGCCCGTGCTTGGGAAATTGCCATGGCGGCTTGGTCAGCCACCATCACAACGAGTTGAATCTCGTCGTCTTGCCAGCTATAGGGTTCTACACATTGGTGTAAAGCCATTACCGCCACTAATTCCTGTTGACTGATTAGGGGGACGACTAAGCTAGAGCGAATATTCGCTTGTTGATATGCCTGTAGCCGAGCTTGGACTTCGGGACTATCCTGATTAAATCGTTCATCCGTCAATACATCTTGAATAACGGTAACTTCATGGGTTTGCCAAACCGTCTGAGTTAAAAGCGGCGGTAGCGATGAGGTTGCGTCTGTATCTTCACCCGTGGTTTGTATGGTACAGGAGTTGGGTTGCGGCTGTGCTAAGTCTAATGGTGAATGGTTCGGTGATAAGGGTTGCCTACCATTGTCTCTAAACCTTGAAGTTTCGCCACCTGAGTCACTCAGTTGCCGTTGATAGACAAACCATTCATCGACCAACTGCTCTTGCTGGAAGGGACGAAGAATGCATACATCGACTTCTAGCAAGTGACCCACCGTCTCAACAATCCGCTGGAGAACGTCTTTAAGCGGGGAACTACCACTTTTGTCATACTGAGCATTGCGAATGGTATTGGTTACGGTATTCAGCAGGGTTTCCCGACGCAACGCCCGACAGAGTTCACTGGTGCGGGACTTAAGGACATTATGAGTGTCCATGGCTTGCCGCACGACTGACTTCAGTTCCTCGGCATTCCAGGGCTTGGTGACGTATTTAAAGACTTTACCCGCATTGATGGCTTCAACCAGGTCTTCAACATCGGTGTACCCCGTCAAGATAATCCGGATAATATCAGGGTATTGAGCGGCGGTGATACTGAGAAACTCCGTACCACTCATTAGTGGCATACGCTGGTCGGAGATAATCACAGCCACATCTCCTTCAGCTTCCAAAATTTCTAGTGCGGCAGGACCATTGTCTGCCCGCAAGACTTTATAGTCACGATGGAATGTTCGATATAGCAAGTCCAGGTTGTCGGGTTCGTCATCAACAACCAGAAGTTTAGGCTTTCGTGTGGATTGAGATCTCATGCACCGCTCTCCTGCTGCCAGAGCTTTTGCGAATAAAAACAGTTTGCACGCACGTTAGAGATTTTTACGGCTGGCAATAACTGGCTCGATGAGAACTCTCTGACTCCAGAGAAGTGTAGTTCGATTATCACGACGGGCTAAAGAAAGCATGTTACTTGTCCTGCGGCAATTTGGCTATTGCGACGGTAGTTAGTGGTACACCCCAATTGATTTTAATTTTTGTTTTCTAGTATGGTTGTATTCTGCCTCAAGTTGCCGACTAATCATCTTTGTTCTGAGCGTCTTGGTTTTGGGTTTACCATAAGAGTTATGCGATCGCGCCTAACTCCTCTATTTTGGGCGAATTATGAAAATTTAGGGGATCGAGCATACCTTGAGGACGCAAAGCGCTGCGCCTTGATCGGCTTTATGATGGTGTCATGCCCCTGGGAAAGCGCTGTTGGAAGAACTGATTCGTCAATGCTCTACTTGTACAATACTATCGTTCTAGAAACGAAAGACGATCGTTCTAGAAACGAAAGACGATGATTTCTGGTTAAGTGTTGATCCCAAGGGAGTGGTGATGGCGCTCTTTATATTTTTGCGATGGTGAACCCCTGCTTTTCTTTTGTGACGTCCCACAAAGTTGCTTCTGAAGCTCAGCAAACGCTGGCTGTGGATGCTTCCCGCTTAACGATCCGAAGGGCAAAAGACCAAGATCTAATGGCGCTCTCGGAAATTCTAGCGGATAGCTTTCACTCGCAACAGGGACTCTGGCGTTTGGTTTATCCAATTTGGCGATTAGGAATTTATGAAGATCTGCGGAATCGACTGCGTGGCAATTCTCCCCATTATGCCTGTTTTGTCGCCCTCAACCCTGATGCTTCTGGCGATAGTGCTGACGGGCAACTCGTCGGCACTGTCGAAATTGCCCTCCGTTCTCCCCCATCCTGGCAACCTCAAGGTCACCACTATCCTTACATTTCTAATTTAGCGGTCAGAAGGTGTTGTCGGCGACGGGGTGTGGCTGGACAATTACTGCTAGCTTGCGAGCGTCAATCCTTGGCATGGGGCTTTCCCAATCTTTACCTGCATGTCCTAGATAGTAACGATCAAGCGCGGCAACTTTACCTGAAAATGGGCTATCAACTGCATCATCTAGAGCCGAGTTACAGTCTCTGGCGACGCCATCCTCAACGTTTGTTATTACGCAAGCGTTTAAATACGGGAACACCTGGATAACCATAAGACGAATTTTTTCCTCACGGCGGTAAGTGACACAGTTTGGGAAATAATCTCCACTTTGCCGCCTTTGGGAATCGAGTTTCTCGCTCCAGCTTTACCATTTCTTTAAACAACGTTCCCGCTTCTTCACAGAATCTTCATAAATTTTCTTAACAAATAGGCGTATATTGCCCCAATTCAGTCATCTGTAAGGGATTGACCTGACCTATACCTGTAACCGTATGCCATAAAATAGAGTTATAAATTTGTCGAGAAGCAACAAATGACACCGATCTGAGTTTGTTTGATAGGGTAATTCAACATAGATGATCAACAAAACTTCTCTTCTTGGTTATTATCAAAGACTGATAACCAAAGGAATTGATTAGTTGTGCGTTCAACCTGGGTGCATCCCTGCTCCCTTGAAATTAAGTGTACGAGTTGAAATGGAGAGCGAAAATAACCAGCGTTGCCAAACAGCTCTTTACGAAGAAGAGGAGGTGCTGGCCCCCCCCAATAGTTTCGCCAACGCTCAAGGCTATAGTGGCATGAATAAACAAAGCCCAAATTCCCACGACTCACCTGAAGGAAAAATTCTGCAGCAGCTTCACGATCAGCAACTGCTGATCGTTAATCCTCGGCGTCGGAATGGCTTAATTCTCTTCAAGCGCTATCATGCTGAATTTGCTGGACCCGGTTCAGGGGTGGGAGGATTATTCGATTTGGATTGTCAACGGGTGCTAGCTGTGGGGAACATTTCTTTACTCTCTCCAGAATCATCAGACGAGCGAAAGCGGGCGTATCTGATTCGACGACAGTGGGTGAGATTAACGATGCAAATTACTGATAACCCAGTTCCCCTACAACGCGCCCAAAAGATGCTAGAGCAGTTTGAGGGCTTCTTTGACGCCGAAACAATTGCTAAATTACCTAATGAGGCTTTTTCTCTGTTGGTGGGAGTCTTGCCTCAAACGGTGATCAAAGTGCGTCCCACAGCCTAGAGTAGTGTGGCAGAGGAGGGGAGATGGGGGAGCTGGGGGAGATGAGGGAGATGGGGAAGCTGGGGGAGATGGGGGAGATGAGGGAGATGAGGGAGATGAGGGAGATGAGGGAGATGGGGAAGCTGGGGGAGATGGGGGAGATGAGGGAGATGAGGGAGATGGGGGAGATGAGGGAGATGAGGGAGATGAGGGAGATGGGGGAGATGAGGGAGATGAGGGAGATGAGGGAGATGGGGGAGAATTTCCCCAGACGGGTTAGGATCAAGAAAAAATTGGAGCTTTAGCGGATTAAGCTGGATGTCTGAACCTTTGATTTGTGTCACCATCAAACTATTCGCTGCTTATCAAGACGCCGTAGGCGTTCCTGAACTTCAACGGGAATTCCCAGCCCAAACCCCTGTATCTGTCCTTCTGGATAGCTTAATCGCCGAACATCCTCAACTGAAACCCTGGCGGGATTTGACTCGTTTTGGTATCAATCTCCAGTTTGTTGAACCGGATACGATTTTGCAAGCAGGAGATGAGGTTGTCCTAATCCCCCCTGTCAGTGGCGGTTAATCCGTATGAATTCCGGCGAAGAGAGGGGCAACAGGTTAATTGATGGCTCCTTTTTCTGTAAAAATATAAAGAGAAATTATCAGAAAAACCTGCAAGTGAGTCGTTATGCCAGAAAAAAACAAATCTAATCCGGACGCTCAAGGGGCTAAATCTAAATCCTCTAAAGCAAAAAAAGAGAAACCGCCAGCCCCTGAGGACAAACCGTTCCCGGAATTTATCGAACAAGAGTACCTACCCGCGTTAAAGACTGCCTTTGGCGAACAAGGTATCGATGATGTAGAGGTCAATTTTGTCAAGGAAAAATTTCCGATTCCCGGTTTAAGTACTCAGCCAGACTGCTGGCAAGTCATTGGTCACTTCGCTAATGGTCAGCGTCAATTTAACGTATATTTCCCCGATGAGGATATAAAGGAGCAAAAAGCTTTCTCCTGTGCGCCCAAGGGAGCCAAACCCAGTACCCTTGAGTCATTTATGATTGACGAACGCAAGGTGTCTCTCGATCTGCTGGTGTTTTATACCATACAGCGATTGAATGCCCAGAAATGGTTGGCAAGAAATTAGTTAGGGGGAGCAGGGGGAGCTGGGGAAGCTGGGGGAGCTGGGGAAGCTGGGGGAGCTGGGGAAGCAGGGGGAGCTGGGGAAGCAGGGGAAGCTGTTCAGTTATTTCCCGGCTCACTGCACTAGGAGGCTTCTCTTGAGCGATCGCAAATATGAGTTATACTTAACTGAATGGGGTATGCTTTCGACAAACTACTATACAAGCTCAGAACTTTCAGCTACATTTTGTTCCAAAAACTGGAGTCCTGCTGTAACATAGTGCGATATTAGGGTGTACTGACTGCTTTCCTTGGAGATTAGCCAAAAGGTTAGCTCATGGGTTTACCCTGCTCCTGCTTCCTGGCGTTGTGGTAGCCGTACTTGCGAAAAACGGCTGTAGCTGGCTAATCTATTAGTGATCCTGACCTGTAGTGATCTGAACCTCTAGATTCCAGCAGCAAATTTCCCACCAAACCGCTGGCTTGAGTTAAGGGTTCTCACTCAAAATACGCTTCTACCCCCTTACTTTTGCTATGCTGACTTCCATTACCCACGAACAAGAACTAAAACACGAAAGCCTGCGACTGCTGCAAGACTATCAGCAATCCAAATCCGCAGAGACTCGCAACCAGCTAGTGTATCTCAATATTGGGCTAGTTAGACGAGAAGCTCATTATTGGGTCAATCAATGCACCGAAAGCTATGAAGACTTGCTACAGGTTGGCTGTCTAGGTCTGATTCGAGCGATTGAGCGATTTGCTCCCAGCAAGGGTAATGCCTTTAGTTCCTTTGCTATTCCCTACATTCGTGGTGAAATTCAGCACTATTTGCGCGATCGCGGCGGTTGTATTCGTATCCCCCGGCGCTGGCTAGCACTACAACAGCAGTCTATCGCTATTATTCGCCAGTTACGAGAGCAACTCAATCGTCAACCCACCGATGCAGAAGTGGCGGAAGCTCTGGAAATTTCCCTAGCCGAATGGCAAGAAATTAAACTAGCGCATCAGAATCGAGAACCTCTAAGCCTAGATACGCCTGTTGGGGACGAAGAAGACGGCACAACCAGTTTGGGTGATATTGTCCCTGATCCGCAATATCGCAGTTTTCAACTGGCACAAGAAGACCAAATTCGCTTGCAGCAAGCGCTGGTTCACTTAGAACAACGGACTCGCGAGGTTTTGGAATTTGTCTTTTTACATGACTTAACTCAGAAAGAAGTGGCAGAGGTGTTGAATATTAGTGTGGTAACTGTGTCTCGCCGCATGAAAAAAGGACTCAGCGCCATGAAAAATATTATGAATGGTGGGGAATAGTAAGGGTCAAAGATGATGGCGCGATCGCTAGTAGCCGTGGCAGTCAAAGCTTTCACTATAATAGATAGTAGGTAGAGAGAATAATTGAAATTTATTTCTAATTGGGGTGTTCTGTGTGGTGTCTTCTGTAAAACTATGGGGGGACTCGATCATGCATAAAAAATTATTAGTTGGGTTGACCACAGTATTAGCATTGTATATGGGAGGTTGTCAGGGGGACGATACTGAGCAAATTGGCGAAGTGCCAGAGCCGACGACAGAGGAATCGCCAAGCGAGTCACCCGCTGCACCACAGGTAACGCCCTTTGCCAATCCTGATGTAGACGCGCAGCCGAGATTGCCGACAGCATCAGGGTTGATCCGAAGTGGGTCTCCCCAGGAACAAGTTAGAAAAGTAGAAAAAGGACGCAGCGATCCCTTTGCTACCCTGACCCTAAAACCGGAAGTAACCGTATCGCCTAATCCTCAAGCACAAGGACGATCTACACCTGTACCTGTTGTGCCGCGATTCCCCTCGCCTCCCGTTCAGAGGGGGACGGGTAATGGTAGTCCAGGTAGTCCAGGCGGTGGCAATCAAAGCAGAGGAACAGGTGGCACAGGTGGCACAGGACGAACGGGTGGAAACGGTTCCAATGTAGTACCAGGAGCAACAACATCACCAGGAGGAACGAGTGCCAATGGTGGTAATGGTGGTAATGGAGGGCAACCAGGTAGTGCGACAGCCAGTGGCAGTCCGGTTCCGCAACCCCCTCCCTTGGTTCCCGAACTGCCAAAATTACCAGATCCTACATTAGCTAGGCAAGTGGAAGTTGAGGGTGTAGTCCAAGTTGGCAATGTGCCTCGAGCTATTGTCAAAGTTCCCAATGAACCAAGCCGCTACGTCCAAGAAGGACAAAGGATTTCCAACGGACAAGTTCTGGTTAAGCGGATTGAAGTGAATCGCGGTCCGACGCCAGTGGTTGTTCTGGAGCAATATGGTCAAGAAGTGGCTAGACAGGTTGGTGAAGACCCTGCGGGAACTCCAGCACAAGCCGAATCCTCTACAGGTTCCTTGCCACCGCCACCCGCGTGATCGTTAAGATTACTCGTGCTGATGAATGTGTTTGTAGAGACGTGCCATGGCGCGTCTCTTTCTGATATACCCGATAAGGTAGGGGAAACTGTCAACGATTGAATTGAAACGTACAGCCTGTGGCAAGCCAATCACTACGATATTATGTATCTGGTTCGAGATTGCCTTTAGCCGTTTATCGAGAGGTGGCGGCTCATTTACGGCAAGTAGAAGGAGTAGACGTTGAGCTAATCCCCCAAATGTCCCAGACGTTTGATTACAATCAAAGTCAAGTAGAGGGGTTATGGATTCAACATGCTGATGATTCTGATGCGGTGAGTCGAGAACGAGTTAACCAAATTTTGACTCACTATAACCTACTCACGACTTAATGAAGAATCGTTAACGATTATGGACTATTGGGAATTTCTACTCCAAAAAGAGGGCGATCGCACTTGGTTACCGATCAAATCCCCTAAGCTTGACTTAGATGTGGGTCGATACCGGGTAGTGGCTCATTCGAGTCGCGCCAATACCGATGTGGAAATTTGCGTGACGCATACCGATACGAATGAAACACCACCCAAGCGACGGTATCAAAAGCGATCGCGCCGTACTAACCCTGATGGGTTAATGGTGATTATTCCCTTTACCTATCTTAAGCCCGGTCTGTGGGAGTTGCGCTGCTGTGGGGATATTATGTCCGATTTTTTGGGCAATTCCTGGCAGGAAACGGTACAGTTATCAGTTGTACCTAAGGTGAGTGAGGTTTTCAATCAGGCAGAAGCCTCTATAGAGGCAGACGATAGAGGGCACAAGTCAGAAGGTGCACAGAAGGCACAAGGATATGAGATCACTCCTAATAATGACTCCGCGCATCCTGAGGAACGTCACCCCCCATTGATCACGTCCCTCCCTAGCCCAGAGACAGAAGAGGTTCTCCCCACACCAGAGCAACCTGCGATCGCGGATGCGGATAATGATTCACTCGACTCATCTCACCTTGTCGCCCAATCCACCCAATCCCCCTCTCCAACTGAGTTACCTACTCTAACTGAGACAATCACATTACCCCAACCTCATACCCCCTCTCAAACCCCGATAGCGGCGACAGACACCTCTCAAACGGATACAGAACATTCCCTTTCCCACCCAATAAATGGCAAAACCGGGGATAGAGAGGAAATGACACCCTCAGAAACAAAAGCCACCTCTCCCCCACCGGAAGCATTACCTGAGTTAGAGATTCCTGAACCCGATATCCCGATTCCAACCTCTACCTCTTCCCAATCTCCTATCTCCAATCCCATCTTGGATCAATCCCTGCAAGTGCTAGAGCAAGTGTTGCAACAGGTACTTGATCCGGTAATCAAAGAATTTGAAGCGTCTGAGTCTTCAGAATTGCCTATTCCCATCTCCCCAGAATCCGAATTTTCCCCAGAGGAAGATACGTCATGGCAAGGATTAATCGTAACCCTAGAGGAGGAAGCTTTAGTCACACAACGGGGAGAATCTCTGACTGTAGCCGGACAGGTGGATCAGTTAAAGGTGCATCCGCTAGACCCTAGGGAAACTGTCCTAAGTGAGACGAATCAGTTTCAGGGCATCCTACACTACGAATTACGTCATCCGCAAACCGGAGAGGTTGTCGTGGATGTCCGAACCCCCATAGCTGCACCCGCATTTCCGGTCACGTTTAGCCAGACTCTAGAGATTCCCTCAGACAGCAAAACCTGTTTATTACTAGGAAAACTTAACCTGTACGAATCAACGGGGACAGCATTAGCCAGTCAACCGTTTACAGTCACCGTAGATTTAGATGAATTGTTAGTTGCGGTTCAATCGGGAAATTGGACAAAATCGGAAGACACAACGCCTGAGGTTTCTACCCCACAACCCAAGTCACCGTCAATTCCTCTGAATCAGATATTTCTTGATCTGGTTGATAATCGGAACAGCCGCAAGCCTTTAACCTACCAACCCTCATCCCATCAACCTTTACCCCCACAGCTTTATCACCCCCAATCCCAGCCCGGATTAACCAAATCGCTGGATTTGCCTACCTTTTCTCAGCCCAAACCAACCACAGGGAAAGCATCGGAATCCCTTGCGGAAATCCAGCCAGAAACAGAAACGCGATCGCAAGCTGTTGAACCGACTGATAAACAGACAACCGAAACAACGCCTTCAGCACCCGACGCTACAACAGAAGACTTCGTAATCGACTCATCTGTCACCGAATCTCTGGTGTCAGAAACAGGCGAGGGGGAAACCAACGAGACTATCCCTGTTCCTCACACGGCTGTCACTGAAGCCTCTGTGCAGGCGGAAACCGGAACTGAGTCCGCTGAACCCTCAAAAGAAACGCCCCCCCTAGAGGACAATCTCGCCGCCTTAGCAGAAACATCTGAACAGGCTTCTACAGAGTCCACCGAGATATCCGATGTCTGGACATCAACACCAGAGGCGGAACCCGAATCCTCTCAGGGAGAAGAGATATCGAATTCAGACTTATCCGAGTGGAAAACAGCCGCGATGTCAAGTGCTGCACCCATCGACCAAGATCCGATCGCGGTTGATCGCGCTTTCACTGAACTGAATCTGGATAACCGATTCTGGGGACGTTTGAATGCGTTAATGACGGATACGGATTTAGCCGAATGGCTGAAAGTGGAGTTACCCCCTAGCGAGGACTTGGTTGAGTTGGAAGGGGAATTATCCGAGCCAGAGGTTGATCCATTATTTGCTCAACCCGAAGAAATTTCGCCATCCTCTGATGATGAAGATCAAGAATTAAATGGCTTTGATGAATCGATGTGGGATGAAGACACCGAGGAGGTGGGGAGTCTAAATCATCAGCAGATCCCGAAACTCGAACCCCCTGTTCAACCCGATCATCCTCCCTTGAATCGTGAGGAATTGTTGGAGCGAGAAATTGTGGTTGAGGATGAACCCCCGACTACCGAATCCTCAGCGTCTGGGCTAGTTGGTTCAAGAACCGTTGAGACAGAAACAGGAGCGCGATCGCACCTGAGAACTTCTGACATGGCTCCACTCGACTTAGGGACGCCCTTACCCACACCAGAACTATTCATCCCGACTCAGGAACTAGCGGCTGGGGAACCTTTACTGGTAAAGATTAAATTGAATCCTCATTCGGCTCGCTTGGGTGTTAAATTATGGGTTCAAGATCGCCAAAGTCGCTCCCTACTCGATGGACCCCGGTGGTTAATGGAGTTAAGTCCGAATAAAGCGGGAGAATTAGAAGCCTTGACTCAGTTGGTTGTACCCTTTGGGACAGTAGAAATCCGGTTTGAAGCGATTACGGTAGATTTAGATAGTGAACGGGAAAGTCACAAAGTTTCGGTTGATCGGATTGTGGTTCCGCCGGACTTGTCAGATTTATCTGAGGATGAGTTCTGAATTTACCCATACGATCATCAGTTACTTGTAGGGGTATCATTGCTCCCCCTGCTCCCCCTGCTCCCCCGGCTTCCCCTGCTCCCTACCCCACTACAAGACTTATTCAGCAACCCCTAATTATTTCCCTAAACCCGCCCCTACATGGGATATACAGCCCTAGATACCAAATGAAGACTAAAATATCGTTCTGGCTGATACCATCAGCAGCTTATCAACCCTTTTTTCAAGAGATGATAAATTCTCTAGCTAAAGCCCATAATGCGCCAAGGTTTGAGCCTCATGTCACTATCTATTCGGAAAACTATACGGCTGATGAATCGGTTGATAAATTAATCGAAACAGCCGTAAAGAATGTTTCTGGGTTTATGCTGGATATCGATCAGGTCGGCTATAGCGATTTATATACTAAAACATTATTTGTGCAGTTTCACCCATCGGCAATTCTGACTCAGATTTCCGAAACATTGCGCCATAACTCGGCTAATGCTTCTGCTTATGTTCTCAATCCCCATTTAAGTTTGCTTTACCAACACCTCGATCAAGCCGTTCAAAAAAAATTAGCCACAGAGTTAGTTATTCCCTACACTCAGGTTTTCTTTGATGAAGTGAGAGCCATTTCCACACCAGAACCTGTTCGGAATGGTGAAGATGTAGAAAAGTGGCAAACGCTCAGTGTCAGGAAATTGGTACCGTGAGAGGGAAGCTGGGGAAGCAGAGGGAAAAGAGGCGTTCCGATAAAACATCTTTTGTAGGGGCGGGTTTTACTACTAACATTTCGTTTTCACCCTGATGTAACTAAACCCGCCCTGACCTAACCGTTCAATTATTGCAAATGACGAATCCGGATGAAGCGATCGCACCTGCGAAACAAGAAGAGGAGAAACTGTTCGGTTGACGGACATGAGTGGCGACAAGCATCAGCAGGACGAGAATATGGTTTTATCAGGGAATTCTAAAGTATCCAAGAGTCCCTCGACTGGGATAAAGGATGTGCAATCTGACGCCGATACCTGGTTGAGTCAGGGAATCGCGTCGTTTCAGCAAGGGGACTATCGCCGTGCGATCGCGGCGTTTAACCAAGCGTTGCAGATTAATCCCGATTTGGCGCAGGCTTACCATTATCGGGCGATGAGTCACTATTGTCAGGGAGATGCTTTGGGTGCGATCGGGGATTTTGATGAGGTGTTACGGCTTAATCCTCAAAATGCTCAAGCTTATAGCGATCGCGGTTTGATTCTGGCGACGCTTAATGATCGCTGGGGGGCGATGCAGGATTATAATCAAGCCTTGCAAATTGATCCGAATTATGCTAAAGGTTATCTGAATCGGAGTATGCTGCGGTTGGCATTAGAAGATTATCAGGGTGCGATCGCAGATTGTGATCAAGTGATTCGGATGAATCCGAATTTAGCGGAAGGGTATTTAAATCGAGGAATTGCTCGGTTTGAAGTAGAGGCTTATCAAGATGCTATTGGAGATTGCGATCGCGCTTTAGCGATTAATCGAGATCTGACGGCGGCGTATTTTAACCGGGGGATGAATCAAATCGCCTTGGGAGCGTATCAGGAGGCGATCGCGGATTTTAACCATGTCTTAGAATTGAATCCCAATGATGCTCAAGCGTATCTGAATCGTGGTTATGTGCGGTTGCAGTTGGGGGAAAATTGGTCAAGTATTGAGGATTTTGACCAAGCGATGCGCCTAGAACCCGTGGCGGCGAAGGCATTTTTCCAACAGATTGCCAATACATTGAATCAAGAACCCGACGCCGTTGAGGATGATGAATCGAAACTGATTCAAGGGTTAATGGTTCAAGGGAATTTACGTTATCAATTAGGCGATTATCAAGCGGCGCTGAATGCCTATAATCAGGTTTTGAATCTCGATCCTAATTGTACAGAAGCCTATAACCAACGCAGTACCGTGCGTTCGGCGATGGGGGATTACCAAGGCGCGATCGCGGATTTGGACAGGGTGAAAACCCTCTCTCTGGCGACTCCGTTCTCCCCAGAACCTGTATCCGTGGCGACGGATGAACCAACGCCTCAAGAGTATCATAAAATCGGCGTACACAAGTTAAATCAGGAAGATTTCCACGGCGCTATTGAAGCGTTTAATTATGTCTTACAGGATAATCAAAATAATGCCACGGCGTTAACCTGTCGGGGATTTGCTTATCGTCGTCTGGGAGATAAACCACGGGCAATTGCCGATTTTCAGAAAGCGGCAAAAGTGTTTTATGAGCAAGGGGATATGAAGTCATCCCAGGAAGTGATCAAGACACTGAAAAAGTTGCGGCAATAATGATTAAACCCGCCCCGACACAAGGATGGGTGAGACACCAATGATGAAGGGCGGGTTTTGCACAAAAGTTAGCGGTGTTGATTCAACGTTTATCCCTAAACCCGCCCCTACACGATGGCTATGGCGAGGAATTTAATGAACTGTAGGGGCGACCCGCTTGTATCAATGGACAACACTATTCCACTCAATTGGATCGGGTCGCCCTCTGTTTAATAGCGTAGCTGTAAACGATTCTGGCGGTAGGGGCGACCCGCTTGCATCAATGAACAACACTATTCCACTCAATTGGATCGGGTCGCCCTCTGTTTAATCGTTTAGGGCTTGAAACGATTTCGGGCGGTAGGGGCGACCCGCTTGCATCAATTAACAACACTATTCCACTCAATTGGATCGGGTCGCCCTCAGCTTAATAGCGTAGCGTTAAACAATTCTGGGCGCAAGGCTTGCGCCCCTACATTATTACCCCTGTGGATTTAAACGCTGCACAAATGCCTGATGTTCGGCTGTCTGTATTCCCTGCTGCAAGACGGCTAAAACATCAGCTAAATTCCCCTCACGCAAGGCATTGACCGCTAACCATAATCCTGGAAAAACACGAGATTTAATAATCCCCGCTTCATCGGGTTCTAAGGAAATATATCTCCCTGCTTCTAAGCGAAACCAATCAATACGATTTTCGTAACTTTGCCAGACAATATATTCTTGGACACCATTGCGACGATAGGCATTTAGTTTATCGTTTAAATCATAAGAGGCACTGGAAGCCGCTACTTCTACAATTAATTCTGGTGCGCCTTCAATATAATCATCCTCGGTAATCCGAGAATTTCCTCCAACTTCCGGTTCAATTCGCAGTAAAGCATCCGGTTGCGGTTCGTTATCGGTGTCCAGACGGACTGTGGTATTATCCTGCACATCCACTCCCGGTGTCGCCACCCCATACATTCCCAACCAGGTGATGATTTTGGCGTGGGGTCTACCGTGACGATTAGCACGAACGGGTGAAGCCACGTAAACCACTCCTTCTATTAATTCGGCTTTTGTCTTTTCTGGCATTTGCTGGTAGCGACGCTCATATTCGATGCGAGTGAGGCGATCGCCACTTTCTAGGGGAGGGGGGGAAACAGTAGGACTGATTGACATCTGACAGGCTCTAACTGTAATTGCTAACGGTTGCGTTTATTTTAGCGTTTGGCATTGTCTGAACTTGATGTCAATCAGCACATAAGCTGTTCGGCATTTAAACCTTAATCTCAATAATGGCGAAATCCTTGCCGTAGTGCGTTTAGCGAAGCCATGCCGCAGGCTTTGCATCTTGCTCGCTACCCATTCCCAATTTAACTGATCGCCTAGTCTTAGGTTCTTTTGTTCAAAATTTTGAGTCGGGCGCACAATTAACTGAGAGGGTGTTGAGCGACTCAATTAATATATCTTGGTTATCTGTCTCTCTGAAAAGGGAGACTTTTGTTTTTGTTTGATTCCCGATGATGAGTAGGGGTAGGGCGGGTTTTGCAGCAATGTTAGCGGTGTTGCATCCAACATTTATGCCTAAACCCGCCCCTACATTATGCCTACATGACGTTTCAGGAGGGTTGGCACTTGTAGGGGTACGGCATTGCCGTGTCCTTGCTGTGCAATAAGATAAAGTACAGCCAAAGCAGTAGGAGATTGATGAGTGAAGGAGTATGTTTAAGATTATCACTCCCATCCTGAACGAATTGCGTCGGAGAAAGTAGGTTAAGTAATTATAAAGTTGTTCCGCAAAAGTTTTGGCGTGACTACCTAATTGGGTAGATTAGAATTACATCCAGAAACCGTAGGGGCGCACGGCGTGCGCCCTTTACTGACGTGCATCCAATTAAGGTTAAACCTATTCCCCAATTTTAGGTAGGGGTAGGGCGGGTTTTGCCGTAACGCTAGCGGTGTTGATTCAACGTTTATCCCTAAACCCGCCCCTACATTACGGCTACTGACTCTAACCAACCGCAAATTCAGTAAACTTACGTTTATAGGGAGCATGAAAAGCCAAGACAATATCTTGCTTAGGAACACCAGCTTCAACTAATTCGTTAGCTACTCCAATTTCTGTTCCATCGCGCTCAATCCAAATCTTTCCCTCCTTAATTTCTACATAGATAATGCAACCAAAGACGCGACTCAACCCTTCCCAACCAATATGCAAAACTTGATAGCGATCGCGCTCTAGATCAAATATGAGTTGAACGTCTGTATTATGGTTTAAACCATTGCCTACATGACGTTTCAGGATGGCTTGCACCAGTTGACGATAGTTTAGTTTATCCATATAAAAATCAAGACTATTTGGAGCAAGGTTATGGAGGAGATGCCCAGGATTAAGGGCGGGTTTTGAACATAGGTTAGCAGTGTTGATTCAAGATTTATCCCTAAACCCGCCCCTACATTACGGCTATATACTCTAACCAACCGCGAATTCAGTAAACTTACGTTTATAGGAGCTGTAATGCATTTAAATTAGGTATTAGTAGCGAGCTTTCTGGCTCGCACTACAAGCATTGCGCCATTGTTAACATTAAGATTTAAATGCCGAACAGCTTACTACTATTCCCTTCTGCCATCTGCCCTCTGCCATCTGCCCTCTGCCTTCTACCATACCTCCGTGGTGCTGAAATACGCCGTAAAAAAGCCGTGAACACCGATCCAGCCATCGCCACCCGCTTTTTACAATAAGGTCAGTTAAACAAATTCTCTACGTTAACGACTGACTATGCAACCCAATAATCCCAATCTGTTTACCGAAAAAGCCTGGGAAGCCCTCGCCCAAACCCCAGAGGTGGTTAAAGCCGCCCAGCAACAACAAATTGAAAGCGAACATTTAATGAAAGCGCTGCTGGATCAAGAAGGGCTGGCAATTAGCATTCTCAATAAAGCCCAAATCCCAGTACAGCGAATCCGGGAAGCCACCGACGCCTTTATCCAGCGTCAACCCAAGGTGTCTGGGAGTAGTTCCTCTATTTATATGGGGCGTAGCCTGGATACCTTATTAGATCGGGCGGATGGCTACCGTAAAGAATTTAACGACGACTACATCTCCGTCGAACATCTGATGTTAGCGTATGTGAAAGACGATCGCTTTGGCAAAAGCTTATTTCAGGAATTTAAACTAGACGAACAAACACTGAGAACGACGATTACCCAGATTCGGGGGAACCAAACTGTGACTGATCAAAACCCAGAAGGCAAATACGAAGCCCTAGACAAATATGGACGGGATTTAACCGAAGCCGCTAGAGATGGTAAACTTGACCCCGTGATTGGGCGAGATGATGAGATTCGCCGCACGGTACAAATTCTCTCCCGTCGCACTAAAAATAACCCCGTTCTAATTGGGGAACCCGGAGTGGGTAAAACCGCGATCGCAGAAGGATTAGCACAACGGATTGTCGCTGGCGATGTTCCCCAATCCCTCAAAGATCGAAAATTAATCGCCTTGGATATGGGGGCGTTAATCGCCGGGGCGAAGTTCCGAGGCGAATTTGAAGAACGCCTGAAAGCAGTTCTCAAAGAAGTCACCGACTCCAAAGGACAAATCATCATGTTTATTGATGAAATCCATACCGTTGTCGGTGCAGGGGCGACTCAAGGATCGATGGATGCGGGGAATTTACTCAAACCCATGCTGGCTAGAGGCGAGTTGCGCTGTATTGGTGCGACAACTTTAGATGAGTATCGCAAATATTTAGAAAAAGATGCCGCATTAGAACGGCGTTTCCAACAAGTCTTCGTCGATCAACCCAGTGTCGTGGATACCATCTCCATTCTCAGAGGGTTAAAAGAACGCTACGAAGTTCACCACGGCGTTAAAATCTCCGATAGCGCCTTAGTCGCCGCCGCCACCCTCTCCACCCGGTATATTAGCGATCGCTTCCTCCCGGATAAAGCCATTGATTTAGTCGATGAATCCGCCGCCCGCCTGAAAATGGAGATTACCTCCAAACCAGAAGAACTCGATGAAATCGATCGCAAAATCCTACAACTGGAAATGGAGAAACTGTCCCTGCAAAAAGACAGTGATCCAGCCTCCATGGAACGCTTAGATCGCCTGGAACAAGAACTGGCAAACCTCAAAGAAGCACAACGCACCTTAAACGCCCAATGGCAATCGGAAAAAGACGTTCTGGATCGGATTCAAGGGATTAAAGAAGAAATTGACCGGGTGAATATAGAAATCTCTCAAGCTGAACGGGAATACAACCTAAATCGGGCGGCTGAACTCAAATACGGGAAACTCGCCCAGTTACAAAAATCCCTGCAATCCTCGGAACAACAGCTAAACGATACCCAAACCAGTGGCAAATCCCTGTTGCGGGAAGAAGTCACCGAGTCTGATATTGCCGAAATTATCTCCAAGTGGACCGGAATTCCGATCAGCAAACTGGTAGAATCCGAAAAAGAGAAACTGCTACAACTCGAAGACGAACTGCATCAACGAGTCGTCGGACAAGAAGAAGCCGTTACTGCTGTCGCCGATGCGATTCAGCGATCGCGTGCAGGATTAGCTGACCCCAATCGTCCCACGGCTAGCTTCATTTTCCTCGGTCCCACGGGTGTGGGGAAAACCGAATTGGCAAAAGCCCTCGCCGCCTATCTGTTCGACACCGAAGACGCCTTGGTGCGGATTGATATGTCGGAATACATGGAAAAACACGCCGTCTCTCGCCTAATTGGTGCGCCTCCTGGCTATGTGGGTTATGAAGAAGGGGGTCAGTTAACTGAATCAATCCGGCGACGCCCTTATGCGGTGATTCTCTTCGACGAAATCGAGAAGGCACATAATGATGTGTTCAATATCATGCTGCAAATCCTGGATGATGGTCGCGTCACCGATGCTCAAGGGCATACAGTAGACTTCAAGAATACCGTAATTATCATGACCAGTAATATTGGGTCACAGTACATTCTTGACTTAGCTGGTGATGACACCCACTATGACGAAATGCGGGGACGAGTCATGGATGCGATGCGAACCAGCTTCCGTCCGGAGTTCTTGAACCGGATTGATGAAGTGATTATCTTCCACGCCCTGCAAAAACACCAGTTACGCCATATCGTCTCCCTACAAACTCAGTTACTGGAAACACGCCTAGCCGAACGGCAAATGTCACTGAAGCTATCGGAAGCCGCGATCGATTACTTAGCTGAAGTTGGGTATGATCCGGTGTACGGCGCACGTCCCTTGAAGCGGGCGATTCAGCGAGAATTAGAAACCCAGTTGGCTAAAGCCATGCTGCGGGGTGAGTTTAGTGACGGCGATACCATATTTGTGGATGTGGAGAACGAACGGCTGACATTCAAGCGCTTACCTGCGGAGTTGTTAACCACTCAATCCGGTTAAGCACCATTGTAGAGACGTTGCATGCAACGTCTGGAACCTAAATTATGTGTCCTAACAGCCATGGCGGTTGCTATAAGACTTGTAAAAAGCCTCAATCCCTGGCTGTTGCCTCTTTATACCGGAATCCGATCAAAATAACATCGCCGTCGCAACGCCTGTCGTAGTAGCACCTGATACTTTTGCTCCTCTATCATACAAGCGCCAAAGCGAGCCAAGTGAGGATTCATCATTTGTACATCAAACAACAAAAAGCCGCGCGATCGCAACCGCTCGACTAATTTGACTAACGCCACCTTCGAGCCTTCGGGAATCCGGTAAAACATGGATTCGCCAATAAACGCGCCGCCAATCAGAATCCCTAAAATCCCACCCGCGAGTTCATTTCCTTGCCACGTTTCAAAGCTATACGCCCAACCTTCCCGATAAAGCAACCAATAAATTTCCTGGAGTTCCGGAGAAATCCAGGTGCTTTCCCGATTGGCACAACCTGCGATAACTCCTTTAAAGTCTCGGTTAATTGCCGTGCTAAACCGCTTCTGATTGAGAACCCGTTGTAGAGATTTAGGATAGCGAAACCGCTCGTCTAAAGGAATGATTGCTCGCTGGCGACTAGAGTACCACTCTAGTGATCCGGTTTCATCCGCCATCAAAAAATAGCCTTGAGCATATCCTTGAATTATTGTCGGAATATTTAACTCCATAGCACTAGAACTCGGTTGAGATTCCCTGTTCTCGAATTGCTAAACACCATTTTAAGATTTCCCTGATCAGACATAATTTCGCTATGCTTAAAAGTGACATCTCCCTGATTAAATCAAAGATTACTTTCTCAATGCCGAACAGATTATGTCCCCAGAATAGTAGCTTTCCCATCCCGCAAATGAACGTTTTGACTGTAGACAGCTAACTTTTGAGATTTTATGGCTGAACCCATACCCCCAGTTACCCTTCCCCCTGCTGAAAATGCCCAGCAGGAAGGAAAATGGTTGCGAGACGCTTTGGTGTACTGGCTGGATCATGAATTTTTACCAGAACCAGCCAATCAGGACATTGCCGATCGCGCCTCCCAAATCTTTGTCCGCCAACGCTTAGAAGGCGAAAACGATGTCGGTTCTTTGGTCATTGCCATTGTCACCGAAATGCAGGCTTTTGACTTCCGAGAAAGCTTCTATAGTGAATTCGCGATCGCCAACGCGGTTAGTGATTTGCTCCTCGACAGTCTGGGTATTGACCGTTGCTGTGGGAATTAGTCATCAGTCATTGGTCTTTTGTCCTTTGTCTTTGGTTAAGAACGATTGACCAATGACCCAACTCTACCAACTCGACTTGACTACTCCTGGTAGTAATCCTTTATGCGCCCATTCCCTCAGCACATGGCGAGATAGACCAAAATCCCGATAGTAGCCTCGGGGACGCCCGGTTACCCAACAGCGATTCCGTACCCGATTCGGCGCACTACTGCGGGGTAACTGTTGGATCTTCCGGTGAATCTCTAGTTTCTCAGCCGGAGAGGACGCATTATCAAACTGTTCTTTCAGTGCTGCTCGCTTAGCCGCATACTTCTCAACCAGCTTCTGGCGCTTTTTCTCGCGCTCAATCATTCCTTTTTTAGCCATGAGTCTTTGGCGTTTCCCTAAATAAAGACACTGTTTCCTATCTTATCGAATTTTTTCATTCGTCTTATGTCATTCGTCCTTTGTCATTCGTCCTTTGTCATTGGTTGATCAGGAAATCACTCCCCCAGCTCCCCCTGCTACCCCAGCTCCCCCAGCTCCCCCTGCTACCCCAGCTCCCTCTGCTCCCCCAGCTCCCTCTGCTCCCCCAGCTCCCTCTGCTCCCCCATACCGATCGCGTCAATATCTTTCAGGGTTTGAAACACATTCCCGGTGAGAGTGACATCGCTGACAGGTTCTGCAATCTTACC